>JAQWHO010000239.1 GCA_029249355.1 Thalassotalea sp. | reverse complement strand
AAGGTAGAGCCTTCTGGGGGCCTTATAGCGTGTCTAAATTTGCCACCGAAGGCCTTATGCAAGTGATTGCTGACGAATATGATGAATCATCGTTACGAGTTAATGCCATCAATCCGGGGGCAACCGCAACACCTATGCGAGCAAGAGCTTATCCGGCTGAAAACCAAGAGACATTATCTACGGCAGAGCAAATAATGCCGCTTTATGTTTACTTAATGGCAGACGATAGCAAAAGCATAACGGGTGAAGTACTTAACGCCCAATAGTTTTATTTATCGTAATTTATAAATGAAAAAAACCGACAGTGTGTCGGTTTTTTTTCATGATGTGATTTATAAAGTTTTTAACGAAAGAGTTCTATTAGCGTAATTCTCTTCTCAATATTTTACCTACGTTAGTTTTAGGTAAATCATCTCTAAACTCAACATGCTTAGGCACTTTGTAATTTGTTAAGTTTTTACGACAATGTGCAATTATGTCGTCTTTCGTCAACGATTTATCTTTTAGCACAACGAATACTTTAATTTCTTCACCGCTAATTTCATGTGGAATACCAACCGCAGCAGCTTCCAAAACGCCAGAATGTGAAGCAAGGATTTCTTCAATTTCGTTAGGAAAAACATTAAAGCCAGAAACGATGATCATATCTTTTTTACGATCAACAATTCTAAAGAAACCATTTTCGTCCATGGTTGCTATATCACCTGTTGCAAGCCAGCCATCTTTTAAAATTTCTTCTGTTGCTTCAGGCCTATTATAATAGCCCGTCATCACTTGTGGACCTTTAACCCACATTTCACCTGGCTCATCAATTCCCGCATCCGTTCCATCATCTTTGACAATGCGAATATCCGTTGAAGAAGCTGGTAAACCGATAGTACCCGTATAATGTTTTTGATTATAAGGGCACAAAGTTACTAACGGCGCACATTCTGTTAAACCATACCCTTCAAGTAAACGAGTATTAGTCACTTCTTCCCAGCGTTCTGCAACAGGTCGTTGTACTGCCATTCCTCCGCCTAAAGAGACTTTTAGATAACTAAAATCTAAATCGGCAAAGCCAGGAGTATTTAATAAACCATTAAATAATGTGTTCACGCCAGTGAGAGCAGTGAATTGATATTTAGATAATTCTTTAATAAATCCAGGCATATCACGTGGATTGGTGATCAATAAATTTGTTCCACCTAAAGTAATAAATGTTAAGCAGTTCGCGGTCAGAGCAAAAATATGATAAAGCGGCAATGCAGTTACCACGAGCTCTTTACCCTCTTCTAATTGAGGTTTAATAGCAGCTTTAGCCTGTTGAAGATTTGAAACCATATTACGATGCGTGAGCATAGCGCCTTTAGAAACGCCCGTTGTACCGCCTGTATATTGTAGAAAGGCTAAGTCATCACCAGTAAGTAAAACCGGTGTATAAGGGAGAGCTTTCCCTTTATTTAATACGTGATTAAAGCGAACAGTATCGACAAGTTTAAAGCTCGGCACCATTTTTTTAACATGCTTTACAACCAAATTAACTATCGCACCTTTAACCATGCCTAAACGATCGCCAAGCGAGGTTAAAATAACATGTTCAACAGGCGTTTTATCGATAACTTGTTCTAAGGTGTTAGCAAAGTTTTCAATAATTAAAATTGCTTTAGTGCCAGAATCTTTAAGCTGGTGCTCTAGCTCTCTTGCCGTATAAAGTGGATTAACATTAACGACTGTAAGACCCGCTAATAACGCACCAAAAAGTGCAATAGGATATTGCAAGCAATTAGGTACCATAATGGCAAACTTATCACCTTTTTTTAATCCCATTTCTTGTTGTAAATATGCAGCAAATGCTTTTGATTGTTCTTCTAACTCAGCAAACGTAATTTCAGCACCCATATTAATGAATGCTGGACGGTTTGCGTAAATCCCCACATATTTGTTAAATAATTCAACTAAAGAGGCATATTTATCAGGGTCAATTTCGTATGGAACTCCGGGTGGGTAACTTTTTTCCAACCAAATTTTATGCGCGGCACTTTGCACTAGCTATCTCCTCTTAATATTAGCAACTTTAACTCTAGACTGTTTTAGTGAAATTTGTATGAGTTTAATTTGCTCAATTCACAATTTTTAATAATAATTTTTAGTTCGTCTAGGTTTTATAATTTTTTTAAACACTTGTTTGAATCCTGAAGTTTTACTTGAATACTGGTCTAATGTCTATAATTTTCCGACGCTTTATCAACATTCGTCAGAAAAAATTAAATATCACCCTGTTTTTCAAGAAAAGACTCAATAATGCTTGCTGTTTTTTTAGCTTGTTCCATATGTATGTGATGACCACCATGTAATTTATGTGCGGTAAACTGTTTAAATAATGGGCCATAATGTGTTAATCCAAGCTCTACAAATTCAATCCCTTTATCACCGTAAATAAGCTGTACCAGCGTGGTAATATCTTTAATAAATTGCTTGGCTTGTGAAAATGTTAAGCGATAAGGTGAAGTATTTCTTAAGCGGCTATCGGCTCGCCAAGTAATACCAGCTTCAAGTGTTAAAGAACCTCGTTCAACAATTAATTTAGCGTCATCATAAGTAAGATCAGAAACACTTCTGCGTGCTGTAATGGCCGACTCAAGATTAGGATGAATAGGTTTTCTTTTACCTTTTAACTTTAGGCGACTTAACATGCCATTGCGTAACTGTTCAGTCGTTTCTTCTGATTTAGCACTGATAAAACCAATAGAATCAATCAAGGTTAAGCTATTAACTTTTTCAGGAAAAGCTGCAGCAAAAGCAGAAGCAATCATGCCTCCCATAGAATGAGCTACTATATCAATGGAATCCCATTGATTAAACTCAAACAGCAGTAAAAGATCATAAACATAATCGATAAAATGATAATGGGCATCTTGTCCCCTATGATCAGAATGCCCGTGTCCAGGCCAATCGATTGCGATTATTTGATAATTGTTTAGCTCATTCATTAACGGAATAAAACTCGCTGCATTATCTAACCAACCATGTAAACATAAAACGATTGGTTGGTTATCATCGCCTTTGCTTATTCCGTGCAAATCAATTTCTGGTAATGAGTAACAAACTTCTTCGAACGTCTGCCTTAACTCAACTTTATCTGTCATTACTTACTTTTTTTGTTGTATTTGTCGGCTTTACATTCTTTGAAATAGGATAATAAATAGGAGAGCGATGATGAGAGCGTGGTAAATACCATAATGAAGGGGTATACCACATTGGTTGATGAGTAACCCTAACATCTATTTGCTTTATTTCTTTCCATAAATGAATATTTTTAGATTTTAAAACAGGATAGTCGTATTCATGTTCACCTATTTTACCTGCTTCTTTTTTTACAACATTACCCACTGCAGTTATGCTGCGGCCTTCTTTGAATATTACTGGATCTAAAAAACCTTGATAGTAAACTTTAAAGCGCCCTTGTGTTTCATCTTTTTGTTGAGGTCTAGTTGATGAACTTAATTTAAAATGAACCACTTCAAGCATGGTATTTTCTGCATTATTTTCAACTTTAGCGATAACGCCTCCCCAACGTGCTTGACTACCAATTAATGCGGCATCATCACTTCGCACATCAGCAAAGTTAGTTAAGGCGACACCTTCATCCACTCTTAACGACTCGGGCACATGGACACAACCCGAAACGATCAAAGATAGAGACAACACAGCTAAGAGTTTTTTCATCATTACATTTATTCCTTTGAAAATTTTACCATTATTATCATTTTATTCTGATAATACGTATTAATTCTTTCGCGCCAATATTACACATAAATTCTAGGGGCTGTTGATCTTTCGCGGTTAAATTTTGTTCGAGATAAAATCGTTTTAATCGCGGCAAGTAGTGTGTAGCCTAGTCATTCTAAGCAAATACTACTCAACAAAGAGTAAAACGATTTTAGCCGAATCCTTCGGAC
>JAQWHO010000238.1 GCA_029249355.1 Thalassotalea sp. | reverse complement strand
GCAGATGTTTTAGCTGGACAAATTCCTGCAGAAGCTGTTCCTTTGTACTCTGCTGCCAATTACATGAGAGGTAGTATTACTTTACCTTACTATTTAGGTGTACCGTCAGCTGAAAATCCTTTAGCACCAATAAATACATGGTGGACTGGGTTATGCGATTCTGGCGCTATGTTAGCTGGGCTTGCGGCTCAAAATCCTGCTGCAATACCAGCAGACCCTATTAGCGAAACAGACGGTATGTGTATGGCTATTTCTGCGGCAAGCGGATTAGCAGCACCTGGTTTACGTGATTTAGGTATCGATACTGAACGTAATCTAACGAAATATAACCCTGTACCAAAACAAACGGCAGCTATGCCGATTGATGTGCAAATGACTACGCCAGATTTAGCATGGGTTAACCCTGTTAGAGCAAGTTTTGGCATGGATCCTATTGCTGAGCCTGCTGATGGCTGGCCTGTGGTAATTATGCAACATGGTATTACTTCAAAGAAAGAAGCAATGCTATTAGCTACTGGCATGTTATCGATTAATGGTTTTGCTACCGCAGCAATTGATTACCCTTTACATGGTAGTCGAGGTTTCGATTTAACAGGTAATGGCGTTGATGACATTAATGCATCAACTGTTAGCACCTTACATTACGTTAACTTGGCTAGTATGCTGACCATGCGTGATAACACACGTCAAAGTGCTTTTGATATTTTTGGCTTACGTTTAGGTTTGAACTTCTTTGGTGGTGTTGATGCTATGGGAAGTCCAATCAATATTAACAGTTCAAAAGTTCATTTCTTAGGACATTCTCTGGGCGCAATTTATGGTATTAACGCGTTAGCATTAACTAATACGCCTTTAGCTCCTTCTGTTGATGCTTTAACTAAGATCACCAGTAATGTGTTGGCGATGCCTGGATTAATGTTGGCAAACTTTGGTATGTCTTCACCGGCATTCTCTTCTCTAGCGAAATCAAATTTAGTTTATAATTCTTCGCCAGATTTTAAAGCGTTTGTTGATGCACAGTTTCCATCAGGTTATACACAAGATCAATTATCAGCAGTATATGAAGGTTTTTATGCCAGTTTAGATGATGCTGGAAGAGCTGGATTAGAAGCTGGTTTTGCGCAATTTACTTTAATTGCTCAAACGGTTACAGGCTCGGGTGATCCAATTAACTATGTTAATGCTTTAGCGGCTAGCCAAACACCAACACTATTATTTGAAGTAGTGGGTAATGGTGTTGATAATTTACCTGACCAAGTAGTAACCAATACTGCACCATATACACCATTAGGTGGTACTGAACCGGCAATCGCGTTATTAGGATTACCAGGGGTTTCAGAAACAACTATGGGCTCTGGCGCGGTTAGATTTTTAAATGGACATCATGGTTCTATTTTAGACCCAAGACCTAACGATGCATCACCTGATGCTGCGCTAAGTGGACGTACTACGCAAGAAATGCAATCTCAAATGGCTGGTTTCTATGCAACTGATGGTCAAATGATTATTGTTACGGATACCGAAGTAGTTCATTAATTAAAAACTATTATTTGTAAAATAATTCATGTTTATTAAGCCCTCTTAAAAGAGGGCTTTTTTTATGATAATTCATCCCCATTTAATACCTATAAAGGAATGTTTATTGAATATTAATCGTTAAGTTTCACACGCACTTTGGAGAGTTTTTTTTGGAATTTTTATATGAATATGGTTTGTTTTTTGCGAAAACCATTACGTTTGTGCTTGCCTTTGCAGCAATTGTTGCCCTTATAGCCGCATCAGCAATGAAGCAGGGCGCAAAAAAAGGTGAACTGGAAATTACTGATATATCTGAGCAGTTACAAGATATTGAAGATGAAATGATCCATCACTTATTAAATAAAGAACAATTGAAAGAAAAAGAAAAGCAAGATAAAAAACAGGCTAAGGAAAAAGAAAAAGCCGATAAAGCTGCCGCTAAGAAAAAATCTGACGATAAAGAAGTAGAGCATGAGCCTAAGCTTTTCGTGATTGATTTTAAAGGTAGTATTGACGCTAAAGAAGTTTCTGCTCTTCGTGAAGAAATTACTGCTATTTTATTAGTCGCTACAGAAAAAGACGAAGTTTTTGTGCGATTAGAAAGTGGCGGCGGAATGGCGCACTGTTACGGATTAGCCGCTTCCCAATTAGATAGATTGCGTCAAGCTAACATCCCTTTAACGGTTGCGGTTGATAAAGTTGCCGCAAGTGGTGGTTATATGATGGCTTGTGTTGCCGACAAAATATTATCGGCACCTTTTGCGATAGTAGGCTCTATTGGCGTTATTGCTCAAATACCTAATTTTCATAAAATTTTAAAGAAAAATGATGTTGAATTTGAACAATTAACTGCGGGTAAATACAAACGTACGTTAACAATGTTTGGTGAAAACACTGATGAAGGTCGTGAAAAATTTGTTGAAGAAATTGAAGAAATGCATGATTTATTTAAAGAGCATGTCAGCGAAAATCGTCCTCAATTAGATATTGAAAAAGTGGCTACGGGCGAAACTTGGTCAGGTAAAAAAGCGATTGAAGTTGGTTTAGTTGATGTGATCACTACTAGCGATGATTACTTATGCCAAGCAAGTAAAACCAGTAAAGTGATTGCGATTAAATACGCCACTAAAAAAGGTTTAGCAGAAAAGTTTTCTAAAGCCGCTTCATTATCTGCTGAATCCTTTTTAGGAAAGCTTTGGCAAAATAATCGCATTTTTCCAAGTTAAAATTTTTAGTTAATGAAAGCTTCTTTTTGGCATGCATGCTGGGAAAGGAATAGTTTAGGTTTTCATCAAAAATCTATACATCCTTTTCTTTCTCAGTATTTACTGCCGCTGATAACATCAAAGGCTCATTTAAATAAGCCCAATAAGCCACAAACCGTTTTTGTGCCTTTGTGTGGTAAGTCAGATGATATGGTTTGGCTTGCTGAGCACTTTGACGTGGTTGGTGCCGAGTTAAGTGATATCGCTTGCCAAGACTTCTTTACTGATAAAAATATTTCTGTAATTCCTAAGTCAGTTGTAACTTCTGCATCAGGTGAAAGCCTTAAGTCAAAAGGGGAGTTCAAACAGTATTCCCATCAAAATATTACATTATGGCAGGGCGATTTTTTTCAACTTACCTCTAATCAGTTGCCTGTATTTGATTGGATCTACGATCGCGCAGCTATTATCGCCTTACCTAAATCAATGCAGCAGAATTACGCAACTCATTTATCGTCATTTATTGGTGAGCACAGCCAATTGTTTTTGATCTCGTTAGAGTTTCCGCAAGAAGAGTTAGAAGGGCCTCCTTTCGCTATTTTTGAACAGGATATTGAGCGATTATTTTCTGGATTTAAGGTTCAGTGTTTAGCTGATCGTGAATTGAAAGACAAAACATTTGCGCAAAGAAAATTCAATGTGAGTTATTTAAAAGAGAAGCTATATCTGATCACTCACAATGATACTTAACAGTGATATTTAACAATGACACTCATAAATTGACTGATATTAATAAAACTAAAAAGGTGCTAAATAGCACCTTTTTTACTTTTTATTTCAATTTATTGAAACGGCATTAACTTTCTTTTTTAAGCTCATGAAAATCAATTTCTTCAATTTTTTGACCTGCATTCTCATCTAAAAATACTGATTCATTGAATTGGTTTTCAGATTTAGCGACAACGGTCGTTACCATACAATCGCCAGTAACATTTACGGCCGTTCTTGTCATATCTAATAAACGGTCAACACCAATGATAATGGCAATACCCTCTACCGGTAAACCAACTTGCTCTAGTACCATGGCAAGCATAATTAAACCAACACCAGGAACGCCAGCCGTACCAATTGACGCTAATGTCGCAGTTAGAATAACCATTAAATAATCTGAAAGAGATAAATCAACATTAAATACTTGAGCAATAAATACGGTGGCAACACCTTGCATAATTGCTGTGCCGTCCATATTAATCATGGCACCTAAAGGAACCGTAAAAGAAGCGATTGAGTTGTCGACACCCATTTTTTTAGTGGCAGTTTCAAGTGTGACAGGAATGGTGGCATTACTGCTTGAAGTTGAAAAAGCGAATAAAATCGCATCACGCATCTTCTTAATAAATATTACCGGATTTAGGCCCGTGAATAATTTTAGAATCACTGAATAAGTTACTGTCCCGTGGATCACTAAAGCAAAAAATACTACGCCAAAATACATACCTAGGTTTTTAATTGTACCGATATCAAGGTCGGTAAATAACTTAGCTAATAAACAAAAAACACCGTATGGCGCAAGGTTCATTAAAATGGTAACTAAACGCATAATCACAACGTTCAAATCTTCAAATAGTTTGCTAATACGTTCACCAGCAGTACCGGATAACGCAATTGCGATACCAAACAATAATGCAAACACTATCACTTGCAACATATTTCCTTGAGCAAAGGCGGCAAAAGGGTTACTTGGAAACATTTGAATAAACACCTGTGCTAAAGAAGGGGCTTCTTTGGCCTCGAATGTTGTGTTTGCTGTCATGTTCACGCCTTCTCCAGGGCTTAATAACAATGCAAGGCTCATAGCAAAACTAATCGCTATTGCGGTAGTAATTAAATATAAAGCAATGGCCTTTCCACCGATTCGACCTAATTTTGAGGTGTCTTTTAAAGAGCAAGTACCACAAATAAGAGAAACAAAAACGAGTGGAACGACGAGCATTTTCAAACTGGCAACGAATATTTGTCCACCAACATCGAAAATTCCATCAATAAATAATGCTCGAATAGATAAGTCAAATATATAAAGTGGGATCACAAAATCAGAGCCGTTAGGCATGAGTTGTTGTAATAAAAATCCAAGCAAAATACCGGACACCATGCCGATTACAATGCGTGCAGTTAAACTTGATGTATGTTTTTTTGTCATATTTTTATAATTTTTATTAAGTTAAAAAGTGTATGAGGTGTAAGATTATCAGCTATTAGGTGGATTAAAAACCTCAGAAGAAAAGCTTTTTTTAATAAGTTAGTGACCTTTTTGTTTTTTTTCGGTTAATATTAAGGTGCTTACAACAAAAACATCATCAGGGAGATGCTTTTATGGCGCTATTTAGACGCTTGAGTTTCATTATGTTTTTCATTGGTTTAACCGGCTGCGGTGGCGGAGATGGTGGTTTCGATGGAGGCACTACTCCAGATGGTTCTGTTGATCCGATTGTAGTTTCTGTTGAAATTTCAAATAACGTAG
>JAQWHO010000237.1 GCA_029249355.1 Thalassotalea sp. | reverse complement strand
TATCTACACTACTCATTTCAATGGTATTGCGTATTAGCTTAGAAAAGGAAGTGATGTATTTGTTAAATTCTTGCTCCCAGCAAACAGCGAAGTTGTTCTTGATATTGATTATGAAAAAGCGGGTATGAATGGTATTGGTATTAATCAGTTAGACTTAACGTTGCAGACAGTTTTAACCGGTAGTTATATCGGTAACTTTAGCGATAAAAATGGTGAGAGTTACCCAATTGTTGTCCGTAGTAAAAATGCCGACTTAGATATCTTCGATGATATTTATATCGCTAATAATACCGGTGAATTAATCCCTTTGAATCAAGTGGTATCAATCAAGCTAGCTAAAGGTCATACCGAATTTTTTCATTATCAAAAGCAACGAATGGCGAAAATTTCTGCTGACGCTGATAAAGGTTATTCAGTAACAGCATTAACCAATGAAATTGTTACATATTTAGATAAATATCAATATCCTGCAGGCATGTACTACACATTAGGCGGAGAAGAAGAGTCGAGACAAGAGTCGTTTGCTGGTTTGTCGCAAATAATGATCATTACTGCTGTGGGGATTTTTGCCGTATTAGTTTTACAGTTTAGATCTTTCATGCAACCTTTGGTGATTTTTACTTCTATTCCTTTTGCCATTGCTGGTTCGGTGATTGGCTTATATCTCTTCAATCTATCTTTCTCAATGATGGCATTTATTGGTTTAATTAGTTTATTTGGCATTGTGGTTAATAATGCGATTATCTTAATTGATACGGCCAACCATAATTTCTCAGAATGTAAAGACATGCGTTTATCGATATTAGACGCCAGTAAAACTCGCTTCACTCCTATTTTGTTAACCACTTTAACAACAATAGGGGGTTTATTGCCGCTGACATTATTAGGTGGCGGTTTATGGCAACCTTTAGGTGTAGTTATTATTTCAGGTCTTTGCGTTTCGGCTATTGCTAGTTTTATCTTGGTGCCAGTTTTAACTGAGCTTTTTTCTCGTTCAAAAACGTATTAGCAATGAATTGGATATAAGCACTTATGGAATTTTTTGGTCTGATTGGTTTTTCATTAAGTTTTATTGCCTACCTTTTTTTTACTTTACTGATATTTGCCGCCAGAAATAAATCTGTATTAGCGAAATGGACAATCGTCTCGGCGCTCAGTACTGCAGTTGCTAGTGGCTTGTCTTTTCTGCAAGTTAAGATGGGCTTTAGTTTACAATGGGTGATGTTAGCTGACGGGTTTAAAATTGTCTGTTGGTCAATAATGGTACTGATTTGTAACACTGAACTCACCTCAATTCGTCGGCTGTTATCAAATTATCATATTCGCCAATACGTCAGTATTAGTTCAATATTAATCATTGTCTCTTGGGTCGCCACTTATTTTCTTAATTACTCTTACGAGTATTTATTTTTACTATTTATTGTTCTAAATCTATGGATTTTGGTGCTGATTGAGCAACTTTATCGCAGTGCTGATGATCATATTCGTTGGGCTATTTGGCCATTGGTTATTGCCCTTGCTAGTGTTTCTATTTTTGATTTTGTACTTTACGCTCAGGCTACAATGGTAGGCGGTATAGATTTCGATTTTTGGTATAGCCGGGGTTATATTGCTCTAGCTATTGTGCCATTGCTCTTGATCAGTACTCGTCGCGTTAAAAACGGCTCTGTTCGCATTTTTGTTTCGCGACAGGTGGTTTTCTATAGCTCTATTTTGATGATGGCAGGTATTTATCTACTGGTGATGGCGCTTGCAGGGTATGTCATTAATTATATTGGTGGTGAATGGGGCAGTTTTGTTAGCATTGGTTTTTTAATTTTCAGTGGTATTGTTCTTGTTACCTTATTAATTACCGATACGCTACGTAAAAAACTTAAAGTATTTATTGCGAAAAACTTTTTTGCAAACCGGTATGAATATCGTGATGAGTGGTTGAACCTAATCGAAAAAATTGAAACAACTAGCGCTGAAAGTTATTACCAAATGGCAACTAATATCATGATGTCGAAATTGGGTGCGAGCGGCGGAGCAATCATTAAAAAACGCAGTGAGATGCAGTTCGATATCAAGTATTCAAAAGGGTTGGTTCTATCTGAAGCGTTCGATTTACAATTAACGCTAATCAGCCAGTATTGTCAAAATAAAGGATGGATTATTGATGCAGATGAGTATGAATTAACGCCTTCAATGTATCCAGAACTTAATATTGACATAGATTTATGCCGTAGTTTTAATATTGAAACCATTGTTCCTATTTTTATTGGCAAAGCTTTTTATGGCTTGTTTGTTGTCGGTGATATTGCAGAAAAGAAACAACTTAACTGGGAAGATAGAGATTTGCTTTTTGCGGTGTCAAAGCAGCTTGGGAATTTTATTTCCTTACATGAAGCAAACGATGAACTTGCTGAATCAAAACAATTTGATGCGTTTAATCGAATGTCAGCTTTTCTGGTTCATGATTTAAAAAATGTTCAAGCGCAACTTGCGTTAATTACCACGAATGCAGAAAAGCATCGTGATAACCCTGAATTTGTTGATGACGTATTTGAAACTGTTGAGTCGGCTACGGAACGATTGGCGAAAGTGCTCTCTCAATTACGTAATAAGCAAGTGGCACAATCAAAGAAAAAAGAAACCGATATTGCGGAACTAATGAAGAAGGTTGTTCAGCAACGTAATGTGATCAAGCCGGAAGTTCAGATTGAAAAGCTTCAGCCAAGTTTATTAGAAGTGGATAAAGAGACGTTACATTCTGTTTTAAATCATCTTATACAGAATGCACAAGAAGCGACAAGTGCTGATGGATGGGTTAAAGTAAAGGTACTTTCCACGGCTAAAATAATTCAAATTACTATTGAAGATAATGGTACTGGAATGTCCGCCGATTTTATTAAAACCCGTTTATTTAAACCCTTCGATACCACCAAAGGGAATGCGGGCATGGGAATAGGTGTTTATGAAGCAAAACAATTTATTGAAAGTATTGCTGGAACGATTAAAGTAACAAGTAGAGAGAATCAGGGCTCTATTTTTGATATTCGTTTACCAATTAAACCTGAATATGAATAATAAGAAATAATTAAAGGATTTTAGCTCGATGGAAAAGTTACTCATTGTTGATGACGATAAAGGCATCCAGAAACAATTAAAATGGAGTTTATCTGATTATGAGGCAGTATTAGCGGCAGATAGAGAGAGTGCCATTGCAGCGGTGCGTCGTCATGAGCCGAAAGTGGTGACCTTAGATTTAGGTTTACCGCCTGATCCCGCAAATGCGTCCGAAGGTTTGGCTGCGCTAGAAGAAATCCTCAAAATATCCCCACATACCAAAGTCATCGTAATCACCGGAAATGATGATCGAACCAATGCGTTAAAAGCAATATCACTAGGCGCTTATGATTTTTATCAAAAACCTATTGATTCTGATGTCATTAATGTCATTGTGGCTAGGGCTTTTAGTGTTGCCGCAATTGAGCAAGAAAATCGCCATATGCGAGCGGTTGGCGGCAATGATATTGGTATTATTGGTAACAGTGAAGCAATAGAACGCTGCCGAATGATGGTCAAACGTATTGCGCCAACACAAATCACAGCCTTATTGTTAGGGGAAAGTGGCACAGGTAAAGAAGTGACAGCTAATGCGGTACATATTGCTAGTGATCGCAGTAAAAAACCATTTGTTGCCATTAACTGTGCATCTATTCCTGAAACATTATTAGAAAGTGAGCTATTCGGTTTTGAAAAAGGCGCATTCACAGGTGCGGTAAGAACAACCAAAGGCAAAATCGAATGTGCAGAAGGCGGTACTTTATTTTTAGATGAAATAGGTGATATGCCTTTTAATCTTCAAGCAAAGTTATTGCGTTTTTTACAAGAGAAAAAAATTGAGCGTTTAGGTGGTAGGCAAGAAATTGATGTCGATGTGCGTGTTGTTTGTGCAACCAATCAAAACCTTGAAGAAATGGTCGCAAATAAAGAATTTCGCGAAGATTTATTTTACCGTGTTAGCGAAATTACTTTAAATATACCCCCATTAAGAGACAGAGAAGAAGATGTGCTTATTCTTTCGCAGTTCTTTTTGCAACGTTACGCGTTGGAATATAAAAGTAATGTCAAAAATTTCTCTGATGATGCCTTAAGCGCGATTAAAGAGCATCGCTGGCCGGGTAATATACGAGAGCTGCAAAATAAAGTGAAAAGCTCTGTAATCATGTCTACGGGCACGCAAGTAACGGCAATAGACTTAGGTTTCTTTGATCATGAAGAGAAAAGTCTAGAGCTTAACTTAAATCTTCGTAAAGTACGTGAGCAAGCCGAATCAATTGCCATTCAAAAGGCGTATGCCTTATCAGAAGGGAATATGTCTAAATGTGCAGAACTGCTTGGTATCACAAGACCTACGCTGTATACATTAATAGAAAAGTACTCTTTATCGATAAACTCAGACTAAGAATAATTAACCAAAATTCGTGTTAATAAATAGAAAAAACCAGCATGGATTCTAAAATCGATGCTGGTTTTTTATTATCATTTACAAACTATTTATCTATTTGTTCTTCAGCATAAAGCTTACTTTTATGTTTAAGTAACTTATCAACATAACGGGGTTCTAGGGATTTTCCCCTCTAAAGTAACATAAATCGCCATACTCACGATATCTAAAGGCATACAAAGGTGGGTTACTTCTCCAAAGTATGGCAAATTATGAGGTTAACTACCCCTTAAACTTAACGTAATTCCTATG
>JAQWHO010000236.1 GCA_029249355.1 Thalassotalea sp. | reverse complement strand
TTAGGTGCAACGGTTCCTGAATATGCACATATCCCTATGATTTTAGGAGATGACGGTAAACGTTTATCGAAACGTCATGGTGCGGTTAGCGTGATGCAATATCGCGATGACGGTTATTTACCTGAAGCATTATTAAATTATTTAGTACGTTTAGGTTGGTCTCATGGTGATAAAGAGATTTTTTCACGAGATGAAATGATCGAGTTATTTGATTTGAAAGACTGTAACCGTGCGGCTTCTGGTTTTAATACCGATAAACTTATTTGGGTGAATCAGCATTACATGAAAACCATGGAGCCAAGTGAAGTCGCTAAACATTTAGCATGGCACATGGCAGATCAAAATATAAATATTGCGCATGGTCCTGCATTAGAAGAAATCGTTAAAGTGCAAGCTGATCGTGTTAAAACGTTAAAAGAAATGGCGGAAATTTCTCGTTATTTCTATGAAGACTTCACAGAGTTAGACGCTACTGCGGTTAAAAAGCACTTACGTCCAGTTGTAAAAGAACCATTGATTTTAGTGAAAGCAAAATTAGCTGCATTAGCCCAATGGTCACCAGAGCTTATTCATGCGGCGATTAATGATACAGCAACTGAATTAGAAGTAGGTATGGGTAAAGTAGGTATGCCTTTACGTGTTGCTGCTACTGGTGGTGGTAATTCACCTTCTTTAGATGTGACCTTAGCGTTACTTGATAAAGACAAAGTACTTGCTCGCATAGATCAAGCATTGGTTGTTGTTGAAGCAAGAATAGCGAATAGTTAATACTTTATAGTAGTACGCAAAAGCCAATGTTCTTTGAAAAGACATTGGCTTTTATTTTTTATAGCATATGTTTTTTTCTAAGTTATATCCTACACATTAATCATTATAATCAAAGAGTTAAATCATGAATTTTACAGGGTTATTCGAATTGTTAAAAGGCTCCCAAAGCGAAGCTTATCTAGGGCCGCAAGGGATTAAACTTCTAACAAATGAAAAAGACTTTAAACAAGCTCAAGTCGGGTTTTCTATTGATAAAAATGGTGCAAACATATCTGGTAATAGTGAAGGAACATGGCAAAGAACTTGGGTAGTTGTTGCAAAAGATACTGAGTTGGCTGATCCGTATTATGTTGATTTAAATGATGAAAACCTAACGGTTTATACGGCTATTTTTTGTGAAGAAATCAATCAATGGCAGTCAACAATTGTAAGTTCAACGTTATCCGGTTTTATAGAATGTATTTCTTTACTCTTTAACTTTACTGAACAAAATCAACCTCAGTTTATACCTGACAGCTCATCAATATTTGATCTAGAAAAGCTTGAAATCTTTGGGATACAGCTTGCTACGATTAGTGAAAATACGGATTTTTGGAAAAATTTCTTTATTAGTTATGTTGAATGGCTTCAAGATGAGCATGTTTAAAGATAATAACTGAAATAGTAAATGATTCTGTTCATTAAATAACTACCACTTAAATTTTTCACAAAATTAGCCATTCCTCTTTTTGTAGCTACACTGTTTATAACGATACTGAAAGTACAAAACAAGGAGAGGTTTGTTGTGGTGTTACCAAAAGTTGTTTATGAAAATTTACCCTATATATACTTTTTAGTGAGTGGCGGATTACTCGTTTTAGGTGATGAATGGGCATTGGTTTTTTCAGCGGGAATTTTTTATGTCGTTGCTTGCATTGTATTAGTTTCACGCTCTGCTCATCGGCGATTAGATAAACACAAAAGTAAATCGTTTAAATATCTTTTTCCTGAACTAGTTTATGAATACTTACCATATACTTATGGTGCAATAGGGATTTTCGCGCTAATGAGTACAGTTAATCCGTTGTACCAATTTGCTGCTTTTGCGTTATTGATATTAGCGCTGCGAAATTTATTATGTCGAAAAAACAATCGCGCTAAAGCGCCTTCATTATTTTAACTTGCTTGTTATTGATCAAAAAACGCAATTAAAGCTGAATATTTAACTACTCACTTTCAGAGTTTTCTTCAACTTCATTATCAGGAAGTGGCCAGCCACCAAGGGTTTGCCATTTGTTGACAATATAGCAAAATAATTCAGCCGTTTTTTCTGTGTCGTATAGCGCGGTATGTGCTTCTTTATTATCAAAATCAATATTCGCTGTTTTACACGCCTTAGCCAGAACCGTTTGACCTAAGGCAAGACCAGATAACGTTGTCGTATCGAAACTCACAAAAGGGTGAAAGGGTGAACGTTTAATATTAGAGCGCTCAGTTGCAGCATTAACGAAGCCTAGATCGAATGCGGCATTATGAGCAACCATTATCGCGCGTTGACAACCGGCAGCTTTCATTTTTTTTCGGATGAGTTTGTAAATACTTTTAAGCGCTTCATCTTCGCTAACTGCACCACGTAGTGGGTTGGTCGGATCAATACCGGTAAATTCTAATGCTGCAGGCTCTAAATTTGCACCTTCAAAAGGATCAACATTATAGTGAATCGTTTCATCTAAACTAAATAATCCTGATTCTTCATCAAGGTGAAGGCAAGTTGCTGCAATTTCTAACAAAGCATCGGTGTTTGAATTAAACCCCGCTGTTTCTACATCAACCACGACAGGGTAGTAACCTCTAAAGCGTTTAGCATAAGCGGTTTTAGTTTTATCTTTTGAATTAGTTAAATTTTTATTTTCTTCAGTCATATAAATTATTAGTTTTCATTTCTGCAGCAGAGGTTATTATCGCAGAAAATCAGTGTTTAACTAAAGTCTTTCTAGAATTATTTGTAAAGATCAGCCAGAATAAGTAAATAGTTGTTAAAGTTATTTAGTTTTAAGTCGATAAATTTTAAGAAGCTCCATAATCAGATAAAAGTAGCTATGAAAAAAACGTTAATTGCCATAAGTTTGAGTATGTTTGTTAGTCAGACCAACGCTGGGATCAGACAGTATCATGCTGATCTGGGAAGTTCACAGTGGCAGTTAACAAAAGAATCCCGACTTCAATGTACTTTATCGCATCAAATTCCTAACTATGGTGAAGCAAAATTTTATAGCACGGCCAATCGTAAAACGAATATGGAATTTGAATTAGACATGCTTCGCTTACCTGATAATTATTCGTTAGCCCAAGTGCGTGCGGTAGCGCCTAATTGGCGACCTGGTGTTGCTAGCAGAACATTAGCCGACATGAAACTTCATAAACAATTTGCACCTGATTTACCTAAAAAGGTCGCTTGGACTATGCTTACTGAGCTTGAGCAGGGTATGAGTCCAACGTTTTACTATGATGATTGGTATAACGATAATGATAAAATTTCTGTTGGTTTATCTACGTCACGCTTTCATAAAGCGTATCAAGAGTTCGTTGGCTGTGTAGGAAACTTATTAAATTATAGTTTTGATGATATTGCCTATACAGTGCTTAATTTTGAGTTTGGCAGTGATAAATTCACCAAATCATCACAAAAAAGAATCTCAATGATTAAAGAATATTTGAGTTTAGATACAGATCTCGAATTAGTCCTTATTGATGGTTTTTCTGATAGTTATGGTCCGCGAAATGTCAACCAAAGAACTTCAGAGAAACGCGCCAATAAAATTAGAGAGTACTTTGTTCAAAATGGTATTGAAGCGAGTCGAATTGAAGCGAAAGGTTATGGTGAGAAACGTCATGTTGCAGCTAACGACACAGTTCTTGGCCGTGCTAAAAATAGACGTGTTGTTATCCGAATGGATAAACCTTAATTGTGACTTTAGCGACATTAAAACGCTATAAATATTAAGTCTCTTCTCTTTTCTTTACTTCTCAAAAGCCCTAATACTATTTAGGACTTTTTTGTTGGTGAAATTTACTTCCGATAAAAGTGAATAAATAAAATAACAAACCGGAAATAGCTCCCCATAAATGTGCATCTATCGCGACATTGGCATTAATCAGAGAGGCGATTTCTTCGCTTGCTCCATAAATCTGCTCATGAGCAATTTTAATTACAACGCCTAAAAGTAAAAGGTAGCCAGTTTTCTCTTTATGTTCTATGTCTTTTAAAGCGCCCCAAATAAAAAATGCATGCAGTACGCCAGACAAACCAACATATTCATTCATTTCAGGGGTGAATATAAAAATACCAAGGCTGACAATTAAACTGCTTAAGAGAAATAGTAGACAATATTGCTTTGTTGAATAAAATTGACCATGTAAGGCCCAAAGTAAAACTATCGCGAGCGTATTTAATAAAAAGTGGGCATAATTAGTGTGAAAAAAATGTCCTGTTATTAAACGCCAAAATTGGTTTTCAACCACAAGTGTTCGGTTATAGTTA
The DNA here is from genome assembly GCA_029249355.1 of Thalassotalea sp. Taxonomy (GTDB): domain Bacteria; phylum Pseudomonadota; class Gammaproteobacteria; order Enterobacterales; family Alteromonadaceae; genus Thalassotalea_H. The sequence goes on along the minus strand of JAQWHO010000236.1, from coordinate 1,027 downwards.
AAATAGTCGCTGATTTGACTGTTAAATAAAAAACAGCATAAAGCGATCATTAATAACACTAATGGTGCGCGAAGGTGAGTAGCTTGCAATGGTAATGTTTTTAATTGGAACATATTCTTATATTTTAAAAAGTTAGCGTTATTATTTTATGTCTCGACCTTATTGTAACTTATGTCAACGGCCACAAGTTAGTTGTATTTGCCATTTAATTTGTCCAACAAAAAACGATATTCATGTGGTGATATTGCAACATCCTAGTGAAGAAAAACAGAGTAAAGGAACGGTTAAGCTTTTGTCACAATCGTTAGCTTCATGCCAAGTTTTAATAGGGGAAGACTTTACTCACCATGAAGTTTTACTGGATATATTAAAGCAATATAAAAATCACATCGCGTTACTTTATCCTTCAGAACAAGCAAAAGTGATAAAAAACATTAGTGATAGCGCTGAAGAAGGCAAGCTGAAATGTATTATTTTACTCGATGGTACATGGAAAAAAGCGTATCGTATCTATATGATGAATTTCATGCTTCAGGAAATTCCTCATCGGATATTACCTGATGATATTATGGGTCAATATCATATTAGAAAAACTCAAAAGCAAGGGGCGCTTTCAACACTTGAAGCCTGTTGTTATGGGCTTGCTACTATGGAAGATAACGCTGAAAAGTATACTGGGCTGCTTGATAAATTTAATAAATTTAATGAAATGCAATTAGCTTTCGTCCCAAAAAATTAAAATAATAAACCGGTAAAATAAATCGAAATAATAAACCGAGACAATAAACTAAAGGATTAATATGTTAGTAAAATTTTATCAAGGTGTCTGTATTAGTGCTTTGTTAGTTTTTAATACTAGTTACTTACACGCACAACCATTAAATGCCAAAGGTTTTGTTCAAGAAGACAGAGAGCCAGAAGCGGCAACCGGTATTACTGAAAAACAAGCGGTTCGAAGTAAAAAGTTTATGGTTGCTGCTGCAAACCCCTATGCGAGTAAAATTGGTTACAATATTTTAGCGCAAGG
>JAQWHO010000235.1 GCA_029249355.1 Thalassotalea sp. | reverse complement strand
GAAAATGGAACATAGAACAGATGCCGATAAAATACGCGACGCTAATCGTTCTCCAGTTCAGGCATTGTCATTTTTTGGTTTTAAGCAAAATATGAAAGTGATTGAGTTTGCCCCTGGAAATGGTTGGTATACAAAAATACTCGCGCCATTATTAGAAAAAGAAGGTGAACTTCATCTTGCATATAAAAGTGAATGGCTAACGGGACTAGATCCTCTATTAACCCAAAAAGGGTTTAAATCAACAGTTAAGTTACCTATCGAATTAGAGTGGAACAATAGTGAATTCAGATATGACTTAGGCGACTTATCATTTGGAATGAATGATGCTGACATGGTTTTAAACATCCGCGAATATCATAATTTTAATTTAGCCGATAAAACTAAATTAAATAATGAAGCATTTAAATCATTAAAGCCCGGTGGAAGCTATGTAATTATTGATCATACTCGACGTCATATGGCTGTAGAAACTAGAGAATTAGCACGCAGAGAAGATCCAGTAAAAGTTATTTTAGAAGTTCAAGCGGCCGGTTTTATTTTAGAAAAATCTTCTGATATGTTTTATCGACCTGATGATGAACTTCAATATGAAGTCGGTAGAAAAACAGTCACAGGGAATACAGATCGTTTTACCTTAGTCTTTAGAAAACCGATTAATTAATCATTAATTTAAACCCTATAAATTTTTAACTTTACTTGAACTTATGATGAGATAAGTTCAAGTGCGTTAATTTATAAAACATCCAATCATTAATATTCATCAATTGTTACATAAACCATTCTCAAAATTAGAAAACACACTGAACTTTGCCGTCGATTAAAAATCCAACCTTTCGATAACATTTTTATATAGGCAAAATTATTTATGAGCAAAACACTAAAAAAAATATGGAAAGAAAATAAGTCCCTACTCGTTTTTATCTCACTAATGTTAGTTTTTAGAAGTGCTGTAGCCGATTGGAATGATGTCCCTACTGGTTCAATGAAACCTACGATTGTCGAAGGAGATAGAATTCTTATTAACAAACTTGCATATGATATTAATATGCCCTTTACGCAAAAGTCGCTCATAAAACTCGCAGATCCGAAAGTTAACGACATCATTATTTTTGAATCAAAAGCTGCTGATAAAAGACTCGTAAAAAGAGTAATTGGTGTTCCTGGCGACATTGTTGCTATGGCAAATAATGAATTAACCATTAATAATCAAAAAGTGCCATATAGCACCACTAAATTTGATACTGATAAAACCATTCTCAATGAAAAAATTGCGCATAATTCACATACCATACAATTAACTAAATCATCTTCTCATTTAGCAAATTTTGAAGCTGTGAAGGTGCCTAAAGGCTATTACTTAGTATTGGGGGATAACCGAAATAATAGTGCAGATTCTCGAGTAATAGGCTTTGTTCCTCGTGATGAAATTATCGGTCGCTCTTCAAAAGTTGTTTTATCTTTAGATTATGACAATTACTTTTTACCGAGAACAGAGCGTTTTCTTCTCGATATTTAATACTATTATAGCGAAATATAAAGGGTTTAACGACAATAGGGTTACAAAAATCACTTGTTGTTTAATCCCTTAATTATTATCATCCTCGCCTCTCTTTTATACAAATACTCAAACTGATGACTAAAAACATGTTAAGAAAATTAATAACACCTGCGTTATGTGCGTTAAGTTTAGTTGGTTTTACTACTCAAGCCACGATCGTAGAATTTCAAACATCACACGGTGATTTTAAAGTTAACCTTCATGATGAGACTACACCAATTACTGTTGAAAACTTTCTTAAATACGTCACCGAAGGTCGTTATGACAATACGATAGTTCATAGAACCGTTGACGATTTTGTTATTCAAGGTGGAGGGGCAAAGTTTGAAGGCACGCTACCTCCTACATGGATTGATGCTGACCCATCTATTACTAACGAACCTATTTACTCAAACGTAACGGCAACCATTTCAATGGCTAAAGGGGCAAATATTAATAGTGCGACGAGTCAATGGTTTATTAATACAAAAAATAACGCTTCAAGTTTAGACCCATACAATAGAGGTGGTTTTACCGCTTTTGGTGAAGTCATTGAGGATGGAATGACCGTTGTCAATGCTATTGCAGAAGTTGAAAGGTGTAATACCGGCTATCAGGGTTTTACCGAATTGCCTATGCCTGATTATACTGAACAATGTGCCGACACGAGTGCAGTCCCTGGAGAAGAGAATTTTGTTACTATCTATAGTGTTACTATATTTGATAGTACCGTAAGTACTGATGGAAGCTTGGCTTCCGTTAAAAATACGTTATATTCAGAACCTGTCACCGGAGAACCTGATTCAGGTTCTGGCAGTGGTGGTGGTTCAATGGCTTGGTATTCTTTATTTTTAATCGGATTAATCAGTACTTTTCGCCGCAAGAAATAACATGGGCCAATATCCTAGTTGGTTATTTTACGTAAGATTAACTTAATACAATAAAGCCAGAATCAACTGGCTTTATTTATTTAAATGTTCTTAGTTTTTAGTTTTTAGTTTTTAAAATTGATATAAGATTATTTGGCTTTAACATACTTATAAACAAAGCGGTCTGTCGTACCTCTAACTCCTTCAGCAAAAACGTTACTCGCTAAATTATCTTTATCATTGCGTAAATAACAAGCTTCTTCTATTAAATCAAAACCAGCTTCATTCATTTAATATTTAACAATATCAGGGTCTATGCGATGCACATCGTTAGGTGCATTAAAACCAGATCCCGCCACACCAACATGATCAACGATGATAAAAACTCCATCGTCCTTTAACACGTCTTTTATTATGGCTAATGCCGCTTTATGGTCAACCGCTTTTTCGCGAAACTGGGTAAGCTTATTAAAACTTTTTATTTGAATTCATTTATCAGAACATTAATTTTGGGAAATTATTTCAATAAAGTGAGGTAACTTTTATTTCAAATTGTTTCTAGCAAGCCAGTGATCAATTAAATAGCGAGATATCGACTCTTGCCGCGGGATCTGAAAGTTA
>JAQWHO010000234.1 GCA_029249355.1 Thalassotalea sp. | reverse complement strand
CATCTACTAACCATAAAACAACTTGGGGTCTTAAGCTTCCCCATATAGGTAAGTTGGCATCAACAAAAAGTTGATTAATTTTAGCTTCATCAAAGCTTGCTTGTAAAAACTGCTGATTATTGCGACGTTCATAACGATAATGGGTAACAAAACTGTTATAACGATTGAGCTGAGGTTTTATTGCTTCATGGTTAAGCACACTTTGATGCCCGCCCACTTTTATAAGTACTGCGCGTAAAGTCTGCTTTAATGCACGATTACGGTCACTTTTCCCTTGAGATTCAATTGGCACTTTTGCCACATACAAATCTTTAACTTCAACGGCATTTACCGATATAGAAATCGAAATGGATATAAAAATTGTTGTAAAAACAAGCCAATATCTAATCATTTTTTTCAAAGAGAGGTTTTTCATAAAAAGAATATTATCATAACTTAGCAAATTTTAATCCTCCAAAAAAAATAATTTATTATAAAGATTTTCAGCAAGCTTCTGCGCTGGTAGAATACGCACTTTTATAATCATGCTAAATTATTTTTGATATTTTTTTTGATTATTAATCCTTAATAACGGTAACAAAACGAGGTTCCCCCGTGAGTGAAGAAAAACAGTCGTTAAGCTATAAAGATGCTGGTGTTGATATTGATGCTGGTAATGCCCTTGTTGAAAATATAAAAGGTGCTGTTAAACGTACTACTCGTCCAGAAGTTATGGGTGGAATTGGTGGTTTTGGCGCGATATGTCAATTACCTACAGGATATAAAGAACCTGTACTTATTTCAGGTACAGACGGTGTTGGCACAAAATTACGTTTAGCCATAGATCTTAAAAAACATGACACTGTTGGTATTGACCTAGTTGCTATGTGCGTGAATGACCTTTTAGTACTAGGCGCAGAGCCTTTATATTTCTTAGATTACTACGCTACGGGCAAGCTTGATGTAGATGTGGCTTCAGATGTTGTTAAAGGCATTGCAGAAGGTTGTGTACAATCTGGTTGTGCGTTAGTTGGTGGTGAAACGGCTGAAATGCCTGGTATGTATCACGCAGGTGACTACGATATCGCTGGTTTTTGTACTGGTGTTGCTGAAAAGTCAGAATTAATTGACGGTTCTAAAGTAGCGGCAGGCGATCAATTAATCGCATTAGGTTCATCGGGTCCTCATTCGAACGGCTTCTCACTCATTCGTAAAGTATTAGAAGTAAATAATACTGATACCGCTGAAATGTTAGGTGATAGAAGCATCGCTGATCATTTATTAGAACCAACAAAAATTTACGTAAAATCTACTTTAGCCATGCTTAAAGAAGTTAAAGCACATGCCCTTTCTCATATTACCGGTGGCGGCTTTTGGGAAAATATTCCTCGCGTATTACCGGATAATGCTCAAGCAGTAATTGATGGAAAAAGCTGGCAGTGGCCAGAAATTTTTAATTGGTTACAAGAAAAAGGTAACATTACGACTCATGAAATGTACCGTACCTTTAACTGTGGTGTTGGTATGATCATCGTAGTACCTGCTGAACAAGTATCAAACAGTCTAGAAATATTAACGGCTCATGGCGAAAAAGCTTGGCATATTGGTGCTATTGCCCAATTGCAAGATGGCGCTGAACAAGTAGTGATTAATTCATAATCAACCAAGGCTACCTTTAATGACACGTCGTATTGTTGTTTTAATTTCGGGCAGTGGTTCAAACTTGCAGGCAATTATTGATGCCTGCAACACCGCTGATTATCCAGGACAAGTTGTTGGTGTTATCTCTAATAAAGCCGATGTTTTCGGCTTAACTCGAGCTAAAAATGCACACATTCCTCATCAAGTACTTTCGCATAAAGAATATGACAGTCGAGAAAACTACGACCAAGCGTTAGTTGGTGCTATTGATGAATATAAACCAGACTTAGTGGTACTTGCAGGCTTTATGCGAATTTTAACGCCTGTTTTTGTACAACATTTTTCTGGAAAATTATTGAACATTCATCCATCTTTGTTGCCTAAGTACCAAGGCCTCAATACACATCAACGTGCCATTGATGCAAAAGATAAAGAACACGGCGTTAGTGTTCACTTTGTTACAGAAGAACTTGATGGCGGTCCAGTAATTTTACAAGCTAAAGTGCCAGTCTTTCCAGAAGATTGTGCCGATGATTTAGCCAGTCGTATTCATGTTCAAGAACATAAAATTTACCCGCTTGTGGTTAATTGGTTCTGTTCTGGCAGAGTTATTATGTCAGGTGACAAAGCAGTATTAGATGGGGTAAGCTTACCACCATCAGGTTATGCAAGTGAATAATAGTTAAGGAATTTTATGCTTAAAGCACTATGTTATTTTTGTTTATCAACGCTCAGTTTTACCCATATTGCAACAGCCAGTGAAAATGACGAAAGTAGTTCTAACCAAATCAGTAGTAACATAGTCGTTAAACCTTTTAGTGCTGAATATACTATTCTCCATAAATCTTCGACAGTCGGAACCGGGGTTCGTGAATTAAAAAACCTAGATAATGGCATGATTGAATACAGCTATCACACGGATATTGAATGGTTAATATTTTCAGATACTCGTAAAGAAACATCAACTGTAACGTTAGAAAATGATCAAGTCGTTCCTACCCTCTATCACTATGAACGCTCTGGTACAGGTAGAGATAAAGAATATCAATGGAGTTATGACACTGCTAATAACAAAGCCTTTGATATGAAAAAGAAACGTGAAAAAACGGTTAAATTCCCCATCAATATTCAAGACAAACTTAGTTACCATTTACAAAACCGTATAAATTTAATTAAAAACCCTAAACAAAAACATTTTGTTTATCCGGTTATTAGCACCTCTGGCGATATTAAAAATTATGTCTATCAGTATGATGGTGAAGAAGACGTTATGTTACCTTATGGTCTTGTTAAAACGATTAAGTTAAAACGCGAAGTTGTTGAAAAAGATCGCATAACCTATGCATGGTTTGCTCCAGAATTAGATTACTTAATGGTGAAGCTTTATCAAGCTAAGTCAGGCGTAGAGCAATTTGAAGCACAACTCAACAAACTAACAATTGATGGTAAAACAACACCAAAGCAATAGTTAATTAATTTAATCGTCTTTTGTTAACAGGCGTAAAATTATTGCTCTTAATATTATAAGTTTTAATTATTCGCAGAGGCTTTAATATCAGCTTCTGTTTGTCCACTCGCTATAGACTCACCCAAACAAAATAACTGCCACTGCCCTGCTGACATTTTCTGCCATGTTTCATCATCCGTCAGTGGTTGCGTTGCAATAACTGTCACTACGTCATTGGCGGTGGTTTCTTTATGAAAATCAACCACCATTTCAGCATCAATTAAACTCGCTTCACCAAAAGGTGCACGTCGAGTGATCCACTGCAGCTTGGTTGAACAATAAGCAAATAAACAATCTCCGTTTGAAAGGATCAAATTAAAAACACCTAAACGGTTAATTTTTTCGCTTAATCTGGCAATAAACTGAAAAAGAATGTCATCGCTTGGCTCATTTTCAGCAAAATCGATATGTAATTGATCTAAAATCCAACAAAATGCATGTTCACTATCCGTTGTACCAATCGGTAAGTGAAATTTAATTGGCAGCTCTTCTTTAAAACCTTTGAGCTGGCCATTATGGGCGTAAGTCCAATTTTTACCCCACATTTGACGCGTAAATGGATGAGTATTTTCAAGGCAGATCCCACCAGAATTTGCTTGTCGGATATGGCAAATTACCGCTTCACTTTTAATTGGGTACTCTGTCACTAGTTGAGCAATGGGTGAACGTGCACTCGGCAATGGATCTTTAAAGCTTCGACAGCCTTTAC
>JAQWHO010000233.1 GCA_029249355.1 Thalassotalea sp. | reverse complement strand
TAACTTTTGGCAGGAAATCAATACTATATTCAGCGCCACGATAAAGCTCGGTATGCCCTTTTTGACGACCAAAACCTTTAACTTCAGAAATAGTCATACCTTCAATGCCTATTTCTCCTAATTCTTCTCTTACATCATCTAATTTAAAAGGTTTAATTATGGTTGTTATTAATTTCATTTGCCTGCCTTTAGTGCATTTCGCATCTTTGCTTTTTAATTAAACAATAGCATGCACGATTTACGCCCAAATAAATAACCAATAAAAATCAGATACTTAGATTAAGCCTGGGTAATTACAAATAAAATAGCGCACCATAACTGTGCAATAAAATCGTAAAAATTTCAGAACTGGTGCTTAAAAGTCGATTTTGCTCGAAATTGGTGAATGTAAAATTAAACCAAAATCTATAAAAATTGAATGGTACTCCCCAGGTTTTAAAGTAAAAAAAATTGATTGCTAATGACTTCGAGCCCTCTGAACTGTATAATCGCGCGCATTAATTCGTCAGGTAATCCATTAGGTTAATTATTCATGTTAAGTGCAAACAACGTAACGCAACAATTCGGTGCAAAACCTTTATTTGAAAACATTTCTCAAAAATTTGGCGGAGGCAACCGCTACGGTTTGATTGGTGCAAATGGTTGTGGAAAATCAACGTTCATGAAAATTTTAGGGAGTGACCTAGAGCAAACCAGTGGCAATGTGAGCTTAGATCCAAACGAACGTATTGGTAAATTACGCCAAGATCAATTCGGTTTTGAAGAATATTCAGTGGTTGATACCGTGATTATGGGACATACCGAACTTTGGGCTGTAAAAGAAGAGCGTGATCGTATTTACGCTTTACCAGAAATGAGCGAAGAAGATGGTATGCGCGCTGGCGATTTAGAATCTCAATATGCCGAGATGGACGGTTATAGTGCAGAAAGCCGCGCAGGCGAATTACTTATGGGTGTAGGCATTCCTGTTGAACAGCACTTTGGTTTAATGAGTGAAGTTGCTCCTGGTTGGAAATTACGTGTGCTTTTAGCTCAAGCTTTGTTTTCAGATCCTGATATATTATTACTTGATGAACCGACCAACAACTTAGATATCCACACCATTCAATGGCTTGAAGAAACGTTGAATGAACGTGATTCAACCATGATAATCATTTCGCATGATCGCCACTTTTTAAACAGTGTTTGTACCCACATGGCTGATTTAGATTACGGTGAGTTACGCGTATTCCCAGGTAATTACGATGAATATATGCTGGCTGCAACTCAAGCACGTGCACAATTGATATCTGATAATGCGAAGAAAAAGGCACAGATAGGGGAATTACAGGCCTTTGTTGCTCGTTTCTCGGCTAATGCCTCGAAAGCAAAACAAGCAACATCACGAGCAAAGCAAATTGATAAAATTCAATTAGCAGAAGTCAAAGCTTCTAGCCGTGTGAACCCTTTTATTCGATTTGACCAAGAAAAGAAATTATTCCGTAATGCGTTAGTTATCGAGCAAATGAATAAAACATTCACTGCTGCAGACTCTGAAAAAAACCATGTGTTAAAAAATATTGATTTAATGGTAGAAGTTGGCGAACGAGTTGCCGTTATCGGTGAAAATGGCATTGGAAAAACAACCTTTTTACGCACCTTGATGAATGAAGCCGAATACAAACCAACATCAGGTGTGTTTACTTGGTCTGAAAATGTCAATATTGGTTATTACGCGCAAGACCATGCTCACGAATTTGAAAACGACATGACATTATTTGAATGGATGAGTCAATGGCGTCAACCAACCGATGACGAACAAGCAGTACGCGGTTACTTAGGACGATTACTTTTTTCAGCAGATGATATTAAAAAATCTGTGAAAGTTCTTTCAGGTGGAGAACAAGGCCGAATGCTTTTCGGTAAAATAATGATGCAATGTCCTAATATTTTAATCATGGACGAACCAACTAACCACATGGATATGGAATCGATTGAATCATTAAATATGGCGATGGAAAAATTTGAAGGTACGATCATTTTTGTTAGTCATGACCGCGAGTTTGTATCAAGTATTGCCACGCGTGTTATTGAACTTAAAAAAGATGGGTATGTAGATTTTGCCGGCACTTATGACGAGTACTTAGCGAGCCAAGAATAAATACAATTTAACGCTATAAGTATTGCCAGCAATATTTTAATGCTTATAGCGATTACATTTTATCTTATTGCATCACTTAAAAAATATAAGGATTTCTTTTGCTTAGTTATCGCCACGCCTTTCACGCGGGAAATTTTGCCGACGTATTAAAACATTCTGTACTGACTTTAGTACTAGAATATATGACGCGAAAAGAAAAAGGGTTTTATTATATTGATAGTCACTCTGGTGCAGGTATGTATTCACTCGCTGATGAATATGCTCAGAAAACGGGTGAATTTAAAGACGGTATTGCTAAGCTAATTAATCAACAAGATATACCAGAAGCTTTAATAGATTATATTGATTTAATTCAATCCTTTAATGCTCCAGACGAGCTAGATTATTACCCCGGTTCTCCTGCTATAGCTAAATATTTTGACCGTCGCCAAGACAGTGCTCATTTATTCGAACTTCATCCTACAGATATACAATTATTAACTGAGTATTGCCAGCGTTGGCATAAATCTCATGTTAATCAATCAGATGGGTATCAAGGAGTATTAAGTTTATTGCCGCCTCCAAGTCGTCGTGGCGTGGTATTAATTGACCCGCCATATGAATTGAAAGAAGATTATCCAAAAGCGGTTGATACTATTATCAAAGCTTATAAAAAGTTTGCTACTGGTACCTATATTTTATGGTATCCCGTGGTAAAGCGTGAATTAGTTGAAAAAATGCAGACGCAATTTACTCAGAGTGAAATTAAAAATTTACTTCAAGTAGAGTATTGTCAATTAAATGATACCGATGAATATGGTATGACAGGCACAGGATTATTTATTGTAAATCCACCTTGGCATTTGAATAGCCAGTTAAATGAAATTTTACCTTTCATAAAAGCAAAATTAGGTAATTCACAAAGCCATTTTAGCGTGACACAATTAATCGAAGAGTGATTTAGAAAGGCATTGTTAACTTATTTACGCTAATGCCCACTACCCTCGATTCACTTTCAATAATACTAAATACCTAGCTCCGATAACCTAGGTATTGTGGAATATTATTATTAAGTACTAACCAATCAACTTTGGTTTGAGTATAAATATGTGCATCAGGCACGACATGAGAAATTGAATCAAAACTTGCGAGAGCTATTTCAGTTGTTTTTTCTTGACGATTATACTTAGACTCAAAAATTAAACTTGAACCACAATTTCGGCAAAACTTTCTGATAGTCCCATTTTCAGCTCGATAAGATTGAAGATTACCTTCTCCAGTTAGACAATGTAATTCACTTAGTTTGACTTCAACAAAAGTAGAAAAGGCTGCACCATGAAACTTTTGACACATAGTGCAATGACAATGAGCAATAGAAGGTAAAATTTTATCAACAGTGAATGACACTTTTCCGCACAAACAACTGCCTGAATTTTTCATACCCCTTATCCGGTTTGCTGAGAGTTAAAATAATCCCCCGCATTTTCTTTGCTAATTTCAATAACCGTTACAGCCACTTCCATTCCATCAACAGTCCACGTTTCATTAAGATCATTATATAAAACCCTCGCGATAAGAGTCTTCAATGAATCATCACTATAACTGACAATCATATTGCAAATATGGTTATGAATTTCTTGGTAATCAGGTATTGCGACGTGTACAGGCTCAATTTCTTTACCTGTAAATGTTCTGCTTTTATACCAAGTTTTAGGTATTATTTTAAATTCCCGTGCCATACAAAATCCTTTTTCAGACGGTAAAACAAACTCCACTATTATAAATAATAGATGAATAATTGCAGATTAACATTATTATTTATTAAAAATACCTATTGATTAATGGGTAGGTAATATTTGCTTATATTGATCGGGATTATTGAATTGATTAATAATCGACATGATTTTATTTACATCATGCTTACTTGAGAATTGTGATGAAAAGGCTAAGAAAGAAGGTTCCGCAATAGTTGAAATGGGCATAATTGAAATTTTATCTTCAATTCCCAATGCTTTTATCGAAGTATATGCAGCGAAACCGTCAGCAACAACTAAATCAACACGTTTCAATAGCAGCATATTAAGTGCATCTTCTAACTTAGTGACTTCAGCAATATTTAATATTCCTTTATCTTTTGCTTCATCAAAATGCTCACCCAGTAAAACAGCCCTTACTTTAGCTATAGTTTTTTTCGCCGTTATGGCTTCAAAACCTTCAAATTTAAAGTCATCATCAATATTTTTAATCAATACCGAACCGTAAAAATTGATCAATTGGTGATCTGGAAAAACTAATGATTGAGCTCGTTCTTCTGTATAAAGCGCCGGCATTATTGCATCTGCCTTACCATTCATCACTTCGAGAATAGCTCTTCCCCAGGGAAGAACGGTCACATTAATCTTCAAAGAAGAATTTTTACTCACATTTTTTAATGTATCAACGAGTAAACCTTCCGCTTTTCTATCGACGTTATTATAAATGAGCGGTTTTAATTCTGGAGCAACAATATTGATCGAAAGCTCATCAGTAAGAGGCTCAACAGTCTGGGAATAAACATGATGGCAAGCTAAGGTTAAAGCAAATAATAGAGCCGTTTGTATTCTTATCATTTTTATTTAACTTCTGGTGTACTATCGCTATCAATTTCAGTGGCTAATTTGGCTTTTTTCTTTTTCATTACAGGCAAATCACCAGCATCTTGCGCAAAAAATGTTTTCTTTTGAGGTTTATTGGTTTTAGCTTTTTTGTTTTTCAAATTCGCTAGCTGTTTCTTTGTCTTATCTAGCTTTTCAGTCTTTGGTTTTTTAGGCTTTATGCCTTTAAATTTAGCTTTTAACCCTTCAACTGAGTCGAAGGTAAAATTTTGCTGTAAGAAGGCTTCAACATTCTTAAAACTTAACCAATCTTTGGGTCCCACAAACGAAATAGATTCACCTTTGTTACCTGCTCTACCCGTTCGACCAATGCGGTGAACAAATTCTTCGGTATGTTTAGGTAAATCAAAATTGATTACATGAGAAACATTCACTAAATCTAATCCACGAGAAGCTAAATCAGTAGTAATTAAAATCTTTTGTTGGCCTTTAGCAAAGCTATCCATTATTTGATTACGCTGGCTTTGGTTTAAATCGCCACTTAATGCCGCCGTACTTAGCCCTTGTGAAGTTAATTTAGATGATAAACGCTCAGTATCGGCTCGCGTTGCGGTGAAAATTATTAGTTGTTGATAGCTTTCATTTGATAAAAAGTGTTCAAGTAATAATTCTTTATGATCTAAATTATCTGAAAAATAGAAACGTTTACTGATATCTTTATGTTCAGTATGCGCTGCGCCTACCGCGATACGTTTAGGTTTAGTCAATAATTCCATGGCAAAATCATTAATTTGCGCGTGATCTAACGTTGCAGAAAACATCAGTGTTTGACGTTTACGGTGATCTGCCGCTTTATTTACTAGCTTTAATTCTTTCGAGAAACCTAAATCAAGCATACGATCAGCTTCATCTAAAATAAGGAGCTCTAAACCATTTAAATAAAAATGACCTTTCGTTAAGTGGTCAGCTAATCGACCCGGCGTTGCGACTAAAAAATGCGGGTCTTTTTCTAAGGTTTTAACTTGATCATTAAAGTTTTCGCCACCTAGAATCAACACAGCTTTAAACTGTGTGCCGGCCGTAAATAAGCGTAATTGAGTAAAAACTTGTTTCGCCAATTCTCGGGTCGGCGTTAGAATAACAACACGAGGATCTTTTTTACTTAACGGGCGGTTTTTCATTAATCGCTGAAGCGCAGGTAATATAAACGCTAACGTTTTACCTGAGCCAGTTTTAGATGATGCGATAAGATCTTGGCCTGTCATAGCTACTGGTATTGCTTGTTGTTGAATATCTGTTGGTTCGCTAAAACCTAAATGTTCGATAGTCGACATCAAACGTTTATCTAACCCAAAATCGCTAAATGACAAAGCGTACTCCTACCTGTGATGAATGAAAATTTAAACTTATTCTATTATAACCTGTAACGAATAGGCTGTAACGAATAACTTCAAATCATCTCTTAAAATGGTTACATAAAAAAAGCCGCTAATGCGGCTTTTCTAAACGTTCAAATAACAAAACTAATTATAAAGTATCAGCGTTATCCGTTAAGTATGAAGCAACACCTTCTGGAGAAGCTGTCATACCTTTATCGCCTTTATTCCAACCAGCTGGACAAACTTCGCCGTGCTCTTGGTGGAATTGTAATGCGTCTACCATACGTAACATTTCATCAACGTTACGACCCAAAGGCAAATCATTGACCACCTGATGTCTTACAAGACCGTCTTCATCAATTAAGAATGATCCGCGAAATGCAACGCCATCAGCATGCTCAACATCATAGGCCTGACAAATCTCATGCTTAACATCAGCAACAAGTGGATATTTTACTGCGCCAATACCACCATCATTAACATCGGTGTTGCGCCACGCATTATGAAAAAACTGGGAATCAATTGATACACCGATAACTTCAACGCCACGCTGATTGAATTCAGCTAAACGCTTATCAAAAGCAATAAGCTCAGAAGGACATACGAAAGTGAAA
>JAQWHO010000232.1 GCA_029249355.1 Thalassotalea sp. | reverse complement strand
TGCAGGATATTTCTAAAAGCTTGAAAAAATATTCATTGATCGATGAAATAGCGCTTAATATCAATACCATTCATACCCGCTTTTTCATAATCAATATCGAGAACAACTTCGCTGTTTGCTTCACCTATCGGGTTTTCAATATTGATGACACCCTTAATTTTAAGCATTTGTTGCTCAAGATCATTTGAGACACGCTCTAAATCAGCGAGCGATTCACTCATTAATCGCACCGTAATAGGTTTATCTGTTACAGGGCCTTGGGTAAATTGTTTAATGGTAATGTTTGCTTGGTGCCAAGTAGAAAATTCGTCTCTCAATTCTTTCACTAATTGATCAGACTTTGCTTCATCAAACTCACTCAAAACAATTAAGAGTTGACCATAGTGCGCAACACCGCGTTTTGGGATCTCATTATAATAAATTCTTGGGTTTGAATTACCGACATTAAGCGCTATTTCATCGATCATAGAATATTTTTTCAAGCTTTTAGAAATATCCTGCATTACTTGATTTGTATAGTTCAGAGATGAGTTAGCAGGCGCCTCAACATCAATGAGTATCATCGGTTTTTCCGCTTTCGGAAACAAACTCAATCCTACTTTGCCAAATAATGAAAACATAAAGGCCAAAGCAGCAACAAAGATAATTACGACGATTAATTTGCGATTCATTAATACTTTTAAAAATCGTAAGTAACTATTAGCGGCAAACTGATTAACGTAATGTTGTAATGTTTTAATTTTACTCGGTTTAACGGTAAATAATTTACTCGCTAATAAAGGGGTAAAAGCCAACGCTAACAACAGCGATGCTAAAAGCACAAATACAACCGTTACCGGCATTGAACGAATAAAATCACCGGTATCAGAGGCAATCATTAACATCGGGAGAAAAGCAAACATAGTCGTCACCGTACCACTGGTAATTGCCCATCCTACTTTACTTGTCCCTGATGCAGCCGCTTCTTTTAAAGAAGCAAATTTACCTTTTTCTCTATGAATACTTTCTGTTACGACAATCGCATTATCAACCAACAAGCCTAGGGCAATAATCAACCCAACGATAGACATTTGTTGCAAGCCAAACCCTGCAAAATCTAACCAACCTATGGCGATTAAAAATGATAAAGGAATTACCGCAATTACAACCAGAGCTTCTCGTAAACCTAAAAACAACAACGACATAACCCCCACTAATATGAGGCCCTGCCATAAGTTGTCAAAAAAGCCATTTACTCTCGTTTCAACGCTTTCAGCTTGTTCAAATAAAACATCTAATTTTATTTGTGCTGGTAATTGCTTTTTAAACTCGACTATTTCTGCATTTAATTGGTCGGTTAAAGCAAAAATATTCGTGTTTTTTCTTTGTTCTAGCGTAATAAAAATTACAGGATGCTCATTAAAATAAGCTAAATAAGAAGGTTTACCATCTGCAAAAGTAACACTGGCGATATCTTGTAATTTAATGACCAAAGAGTCATTCGCATAAACAACGGTTTCTTTTAATTGCTCTAATTCTTGAAAATTACCGCTCGCTTTAACATTAAAACGACGCGTGCTCGCATCAACAAAGCCAGGAGTGATATTTAATGCTCGTCGTTGTAGCACTTGATTCACATTATTAACGGTAATACCGTAGTGCTGTAACAAATCAAGGTTTAAATCAATAGCCACTACTTGTTGAGGATAACCCCAAATATCAGCCTTTTTTACACTAGAAATAGTTTCTAATCTTTTTTCTAATTTTTTTGCGTAAAACTCCATCTCTTTATAGTCAGTCGGTTCACTCCATAATGCGAGTTGAGCAACCGCGACACTTGTTGGTGTCGCTTTTAGCACTAAAACATCTTGTACGCCGTCAGGTAAACTAGGCTCAACGGATGCAACGGCTTGTTTAATTTCATTAAAAGCAATTTGGGGATCGCTGCCGTATAAAAATTTAATTTCTATTCTTGCACCATCATTTTTGATTTGTGCTTCAATTTTTTTAATACCTTCAATCTCAGAGAATTCTTCTTCTAACGGAGTTACTACCAAGGTTTCAATATCATATGAAGAAGCACCGGGATAAATAACTTCTATTAAAGTGATAGGGATATCAAATTGAGGATCTTCAGAACGAGGCATGGAGGAATATGAAACGATACCAACAAGCACCATTAGAATAACGATCGTTAAAGTAAATTGTGCATTCTTAATCGCTGAGCGAGCTAACTTCATGAGTTATAGCTCACTTACATTCAGTTGCTGCCATCCATTAACGACAAACTCTATTGCATCATTATAACTTTGAGCGCGTAAATAAATCGATTGGGTATCAATATTTAGCACATCAAAAGATTGGCGAATAAGCTTGCCATCACTCACTTTAGTAAATAATACCGCAGCGCCATTTTCATCAATTTCAATTAACGCACTAATAGGCACCTGATAGACAGAATTTTCCGTCGCAAAATGTATAGTAACTTGCGCCAACTGACCGGCAACTACACCTTGTCCAGCTTGAATATCTTCAAGTAAAACCTCGATTAAATAAAGCTGGCCATCGGTATTACTTATTACCGGGATTTTTGAAATAACACCCTTCACTCGACCAATATTAGGTAAGTCTACTTGCACGTCTTGGCCTAATTTAACAAAGCTAATTTCTTTATCGGTCAGTTTAACTTTAACCACTAAGTTTTTATTAATCGCGGCAACTTCTAAAACTTCACGTCCTGGAGATTGAAATTCAGCTAATTCAGAAAATCTCGCTAATACAACGCCATCAAAAGGGGCATAAATCTCAGCTTTTTCAAGGTTATAAAATGACACTTGATAAGCTTCACGCGTGGTTTCTACATTGGTTTGAGCAAGCTCTAAAGCTTGCTCAGAACTTAACTCTTGCGCTAATAATTTCTTAGTTCTATTTACTTCTCGTTTCGCTTGTAATAATTGCGCATAACGAGAGTTTTTTTCAGCGATAAGTTCTTCGGTATTTAATGAAGCAAGTAACTGTTTAGTTGAAAAAAAGTCACCTTCGTCAACAGAAAGTGCCTTCAAGTAACCGCTACTTTTAAAAGACAGTTTGAGTGTCCGTTTAAACGCAACTTTTCCGGCACGTTTTACCGATTTTTCAAATGGGGTAACCGCGACTTGTTCTAACTCATAGTTTTGAGCAGAAACAGTAAGTCCGAGAAAATAACTAGCAACGAATATATAAGTAAATATTGATTTCATATAATTACAATGAAACTACCTTGTTGATGTAACTAACATTATTATAGGCTCTACTTTAATCTTGTATTAAATAAAAGTACATTTTTTTCACGGAATTAAGCCAGCGAGCAAAGATATAGATGGACGAACTAGCAATGTAATAATAGCAATAGTGTCAGTCAACGCGACTAAATGCCGATTGACTAAAGTTTTAATTAGAAATTTCAACACGCCATGGCGGATTATTACGGTTTTTTCCTGCCCAGTACAATTTTATTTTATTGCCCGAAGGGTCATGCAATACCGCCTCTCGCCATAAATAACTTTGATCTGTTGGCTCTTGATCAAATACAAAGCCCTGTTCTTTTAATCGACTAACCCAATCATCTAATTGCTCATGCTCAAAATATATAACGGTTCCACCAATTATCTTTGAATTTTCTAGCGAAAGTGAAAAGGTTGAGTCTCCCTCAGGACATTCGAAACGCGCATAATGAGGGGTATCGACTATTTGTAAAAAACCTAAGTCACGATAGAACTTAGTCGCCTTTTCCATATGATTAACTTGTAAAGTAACTTGATTTAAATTCATCTAACCCTCTGTATTTAAAATATAAAGAAAAAAACAGTTTGCTATATAATGATACGCATCACCAATACTTGCTCATTCAGGACTGACAAAATTACCATAGAGTTTATTTCTCACGGGTCTTTTCACTAAATATATCGCCCCACTTCGCTGCATCTCTTTAATCTTAGTGAAAGGAATATAATCAGGTATTAATTCAAAATAATCATTATTGCTTAAATCGCCATGCTTAATGCTATTCACAACAGAATATTGCCATTGATAAAAAAAACTACCATAAACGATAGCAACGTTATCATCGCTAATACGTATAACTTTAGCTAACTTGTATTTATTTTTACGTACTAATTGCTCGTCAATTTTCCTAAAGTCTAAAAAGTAAATATCGTTAGCTTGAGGGGATAAAATAAGTGTCGATGATTCAACTTGCTCAATTTTATGCTCTGTATAGCTTTCATAACCAAAATAAAAAGCAACCAATAAACAAACTAATAATACAAGGTGATTTAAAGAAATAGATGATTTAGCTTTGTGATTTGATGACTCTGTGGCATTTGGCATTTTAACTAATCCTTTTAAAGTTAAAAATATCAGTGCGAAAGGTTAATGGCGCTCTCGGCAGGAATCGAACCTGCGACTTAGACTCCGGAGGTCCACGTGATATCCACTTCACCACGAGAGCTTCATTAAGAGGTTGCGATTCTAGTCAAATCAAACTCTCTTTACTAGTAGCCTCAATAAAATTTATGGTAAAAACTGATAAAATATCTAATTTTAGAAACAACTCCTCAACAACTGAGTCAACTATTACTCACTAGAAATAACTATTTTAGTTTTATTTCATCAACATAAATAATTTTTTCTTCAGTTAAATCAACCATAAAGAAACCTATTTGGCTGATTTCATCTAAATTCAATTTTCGACCATTTGGTGCATTGCCAATATCTTCAAGTGGGATGCTAATGGTGTTTTCGCCAGGCACTAGTTTAGGACAATAGTTGAAACGATTATTGTAATGATGATCGCCTTCATCATGTGTTAAATCGGTTATTTTAATGCATAACTTTGCTACGTTTTTAGAATAACTACGAAAGCGAAATTCAATTTCATTAAAGCCTCGCCAATCTTTATAAACGTCTTTAAACGTAAAACCTGAATATTTTTTACCCACCGCCAACGTTACTTTCAACGAGTTATTGTTACTAGCTTTATCATGCTTAATAATTTCGCCCTCAGACCAAAGTAACACCTCATTCTTTAGAGAAAAATCTGCAAGAATCGGTAATTTTTTATATTGCTGATATTTTAACGAGAGCGTTGAAAAAAGTGCTTGTTGTTCAATAATTACAAGCGAGCAAATAACAATAAAAGCAGAGATAATCGTTAGGTTTTTTTTATACCTCTTCACTTGGAAGAAAGTAATCGCTAGAAAGCAGCCTAAAAAGTTTCGATATAAATCCCAAAAATCCATTTCTCTATTAAAAATAGCTTGAACCAGCTCAACAACAATACCCAAGATCAAGGTATAAAAAAGAATCCATAGTATTATGGTGTAGGGAGGAAGCGAGCGTTTGAATAAATGGCTCATGATCATCAAACAGGTCATGAAATAAAAAATTATATGACCATTATTCCAAAACAGTTTGTTTTCTATAGGTGAATAATAAGAAGGCCCGCCAAGAAAAAACAGCAAGAATAATATCACAATAAAGAGCCATTTAATGGCGCTAATAAAGTGTGGCAGAATCAACACGTTTAGTGATTTATCCTATAAATAAAAAGACCATATCAGTTTAACCAACAAACATCATCACAAGTATTTACTTACCTCATAAATAAATACTCAATTAGTTTAAATCTCAGACATCTTACACTTGAACATTTTACACGGCTGACGTAATGTTCAAAGTAATTCAACATATTAGCCAGTATTCATGTCAACAAACCTGCCACAAAACCATTTATGTAACATTACCTTGTTGGGTAATTTGGTCAATAAACCTGAAATTCGTTATCAAGTAAATCCTGTGATTGCCGTTGCTGAATTTGTTGTTGCCACCCATTCAAAATGGTTTGATAAAAAGAGCAACCAATTTAAAGAGTGGACGCATTACCACACAATAAAAATGATTGGCGATGTAGTTGAGCGTTCATTGCTACACGCTGAGAAAGGTGATCTGATATTAGTGCAAGGTCATATGGTTAACAGTAAAAAAACTAACCGCGAGATCATTCACGCAACGTATGCACACCGCTATCCGAAAGGTTATTCTCGCTCCATTAACCAATTACAATGTAGTGGAAAAATATCCAGTGATATTAAATTAGTTACCACAGAAAATAATAAACAGTTAGCTGAGCTTCAATTGGCGATTAATTTTTATAGTTTTTCGCCTATAACCCAAGAATTACGTAGCATAAGTGTAGAAAGAACCTTGCATGTTTGGGGGGAACAAGCATCATATCTAAAAGGACATGCTACGGTTAATGATGACCTTATTATCAATGGCCGATTAAGCTATTTAAAAGACGCAACTAAATCTCAATTAATTGATGCTCAGGACGTTATTTTACAAAAAAACAATTAAAATTATTTATTCGTGAGGAGATTAAAAAAAGCTAAAAAGCTTTTAACAACTTTATATGCGCTATTTAATGAGAGGTTTTTTCTACAAGGCTTTCAATAAGCCCAAGTATCTATTGGTAATGTTACTAACTTCACTAACTTCGTTGGGGCATTTACACGCGGCCACATTGGATACCTCGACCTTAATAATCTATCATCAATTAAATAATCATATAAAAACACAATGGCAAGCATTAAAGAGAAATCCCCTCTCCAAACAAAGCTATTTTGTTCACGACAATCTTGGAAGCATTCATTTATTAAAAGACAACACGTTAAATACTGAACCTTTAATTGATTTAAAAAAATACTTTCCAAGAATACATTTCGTCAATGCAGTTGCTCTTCATCCAAGCTTTAACATTCAGAAAAATTATGGTTATTTAACATTATATAGCGCTCATACTGAACCAGCAGATGAAACCAAATCAACGGTACGCATTCACGAAAATAATAATCAAATCAATCAAAAGTTCGAGATTGTCATTAGTGAATGGCAATTTAGTGATGATAAATTACCTCCAGTGAAAACAAAAACGACACAACCTAGAGAAGTGTTACGTTTGCCTATATCTTCTGCTGATCTCGGCGTTATGCAGCTGCAATTTAACCCTTATGTAAAACCATGGAACGAAAATTATGGCGAACTTTACTTCACTTTAAAGTCTGATCCTAATAAGCCTGACTCAGCTTTATATTCGGGTAGTATTCTGAGGATCAATCCGGAAAAATTTGGCTTTAAAAGTTACACGATTCCCGAGAAAAATCCTTTTGTAAACAGCGATAATATTATTAATGAAGTCATCGCTACCGGTTTAAAAAACCTCTTCGAAATTCACTGGGAAAAAGACGGAAGTAATAAATTATTAATCACACACTTTAGTCCGAAAAAATTTAGTGCTTCAACGATCAATCACGGTGAAGATATACGTAAAAGTGAGTCAAAACTTACTTACATTACAGCGCCACTTCCCCAGCAAAGTAATAGCATTATTTATCGTGGTGTAAAATTCGCCAAGTTTAGAAACAATGTGCTCTATTTAGCCAAGGATAAACATTGGAAATTGATAGCGATTGTCAATAAGCCTCCTTATCAAGTATCAACTTTAGTGACTTTTAGTGATAATGAATTACCACAAAATAAAGAACTTGTTTTATTAACAGATGAACATGATGAACTACTTATTTTAGATAAGTCACAACAAGTTATTTTCACAATAAACCCTCCACAAATACTGGTTAAACAGAACAAAGAACAAGCTCAAGAATCTATTGAACATGACGTCCCTCAACAAGACAGTGTAATGCGCTATTGGGTCGTATTATTACTATTGCTATTAACCGTCATAGTAATAATATTCTTACGTAAGAAAAAACTAAGTTTGCCAAAGGCATTATTACGAAAACACTTTGCAAAATTTTTGATTCACTCTAATCACAAAAGTCTCTCAATTTATAAACGGCATGAAGACATCGCTAGTATTGAGTTAAACGTTTCTGACATTGTACGCAGTGAGATATTGCTCAATAACGCTCTCATTTACTCTTTTAATAGCGAAAATTTACAAGATTGCTTTTCAGATAAAAAAGAGCAAATGGTAAGCTTATCTTTTTCTAACGAAAAAAGAGGAAAAATGGTTGATGAAAAAGTTAGAAAAATAGAGTTATTACTTACCGATAAAGCGCTAAACACTTATCCTATTTGTGTATATTTACGAAAAGGTAATCAAAGACTTACCAAGGGGAAATATGAAGAAGTTTGTCAGCAGTTAATTGATTGGTGCTGGTTGTTATCACAAGTAATATTTCCTGATATTACTGAAAACCGAATCATTTTAAAACCAATCATCCCCACAACACCTAAAAGAAAAAAAGCCGATGAAAGTAACAACAATGAAATTCAAACGCCGAAAATTAATACCAGCAAAGCAAGTGCGGAAAAAGAGACACCGACTGAACCAAAAGCTGCCTCAACAATAGCAACCGAAAAACAAAAAAATGAAACTGAGGATACTCAGCAACTTAGAGAAATATCATTAATAAATGCACTGGATAAACTAGGGAAGCTGAAGCAAAAAGGACTTTTAACAGAAGTTGAATTTAGCGAGGCAAAGGCAAAAGTTTTACAAAATTTAGCTAACAGCGACTAATCCATTTATATCATTAGTCGCTGATTTATTCGTTTATTTTAACGTCAGTAAATACTTCACTAGATCATTATATTCTTTTTCAGGATTTTCTTCACTTGACCCATCACCATGAGCATGGCCGTGTCCTACAACCATATACTTACCATTTACAATAACAGTAGGCACACTTTTCAAATCGCCACTCTTTGCTAAGGTGTCTTGATTATTTTTCATTTCTTCAACTTGCTTAATCACTTTTTCACTGTTGATCAGTTGATCAAATTTATCGCCATCAACACCGTTAAGGATAAAAACATTGCGCACATCTTTTACTGAAGTAAATACAGCTCTATGTACATGAATATATTTAAAAATAGCAGCTATTTGGCTTTCAGCAACATCCAATTCTTGTGCTGTGATCAGCGCAAGCGATAACAGGTGCTGCATTTTTCGTGATGCGCCTGGTAAAAAATCCACATGATTTTTAACAAAGCTTGTACCTTCTGGCAAATTTTCAGCAATTGATTTCGCCAACACTTCAAACTTATAGCAATGACCGCAGTAAAATGAAAAGTACTCTCTAACCTCTGGAGACTCTACTGCTATCTCTTTCACTTTGACGTAATGCTTACCTTCTTTGTATTCACTTGCACTTGCAAAAAACGATAATGAAGCAACAACGAGAAGACTTAATAACTTGTTCATTCAAATAACCCTTATTATTTTTAAATATAAATTCTAAATGTTTATGGCATCAATGTAAGAGGCGGCTGTTGTAACGCCGACATTTGCTCTTTAAGCATCAACACTTGTTCTTCCCAATACCGTTGTGTATTAAACCATGGAAAACTGTGCGGAAATGCAGGATCTTGCCAACGCTTACATAACCAAGCCATATAATTTACTACCCGCATAGTACGCAAAGATTCAATCAAGGCAAACTGTTTTGGATCAAATTCATAAAACTCTTCATACCCCATTAATAAAGTATCAAGTTGTAACGTTTGTTGTTGCCTGTCGCCCGACAACATCATCCATAAATCTTGGATTGCGGGACCCATTCTACAATCATCTAAATCAACAAAGTGAGGTCCATCATCGGTCCATAAAATATTTCCAGCATGGCAATCACCATGAAGCCTAATCTCATGTTGTGGCTGATATTGTTGGCAAGCCAAATCAATTACGTGATCTAAAATCGTATAAAAAGCATTTTCAATATATTGCGGGACAAATTTAGACTCTTTAATAATTTCTCGTGCTTGGATCAGTGACTCTTCTTTGCTGTAAGTAGGTCGAGTGTTAAAAGGTGATTTTCCAGCAACGGCATGAATTCGGCCGATAAATCGCCCCATCCACTCTAAGTGCTCTAAGTTATCCACTTCAAAGATTCGCCCACCTTTACAAGGGTATAATGAAAAATAGTAACCTTGATGTTCAAACAATGATTTACCGGCAAGCTTTAATGGCGCAACTATTGGTAATTCTTCTTCGGCAAGTTCAAACGCAAAATCATGCTCTTCTTGAATTTGAGCTTTTGACCAACGTTGTGGACGATAAAATTTAGTGACATATTTTATTTTATTTTCATCATGAAATTGATAAACGCGATTTTCATAACTATTCAAAGCTAATAAGCCGCTATCAACTAGTAGACCCGTGCTTTCAATGCCATCAAGAATCAAATCGGGCGATAACGAGGTAAAATCAAATACAGACATAAATTCTCAAATTGCTAAAGACATTATTGAAAGCCAATAATCTAGATATCAAGGATACAGGAGATAATTAAAGGCGGAAAGCCAAAACACAAGCAACTAACATCACACCATAATTGGATTATTGCTAAATACTGAAAGAATGGGCACTTTGAATTAATAATTCTCATGTACCCATTATAAATTTGAAAAATATCTTTTAACGTTTATTAAAGAATCGACTTTCTTGTGTGAGGCTCACTTCGTCTTCATCTGAAACCAACTCAATCACAAAGGAAATATCACTCATATACTCTCCTTTTAGGTCATACGGGTCGACTGAGATACTCATCGGCAAGGTATAAACCGAAGCGGCTTTAACCATAACTTCTTGCTCGCCATGCCATTTAGTATTTTCAATACCGATAGCAGATAAACGATAGCGGTTATCCGTTTGCGATTTATTAAGAATTTTTAAGGTATAAACATTTTCAATTTCGCCATTAAAATTCTCTTTAGCGAGCTCAGTTCTGTCGCGAATAATATCTAAAGAAACCGGCACTCTATTCACAATTTCAAGCACCAACAGGCTACTCATAATAAATAGCACAACAGCATAACCTAATAATTTTGAACGAATTAAGTGAACTTTTTTGCCTGCTAATTCATGCTCTGTAGTATAGCGAATAAGTCCTTTTTCATACTTCATCCGCTCCATCACACCGTCACAAGCATCGACACACGCACCACAATTTATACACTCGTATTGCAAACCATTACGAATATCGATACCCGTTGGACACACTTGAACGCACAAATTACAGTCAATACAGTCACCTAAACCAAGCTCTTTCGGGTCTTGCTTTCTTGAACGTGCCCCGCGATTTTCACCACGTTTTGTATCATAAGAAACAGTGAATGTATCTTTATCAAACATTGCCGATTGAAAACGCGCATACGGGCACATATGCAAACACATAATTTCACGCATCCAACCCGCATTACCATAAGTACAAAAAGCAAAAAACCAGACCGTCGCAGCAATAGCGAATGAACTATTAAAGGTAAAAAAATCAAGAAATACCTCTTGAACAGGCACAAAATAGCCGACAAAAGTTAATCCGGTTAATAACGAAAAAAACAGCCAGCAACTGTGTTTAAGCGCTTTTCGCCAAAATTTATTAAAGTCGAGTTTTTGCGAATCAAGTTTTTTACGCTGGTTGGCTGTACCTTCAATTTTTTCTTCAAACCAAATAAAAATGAACGTCCAAACGGTTTGCGGACATAAATAACCACACCATACACGTCCAAGGAAAGTCGTAACAAAAAAGAGTAAAAAGGCACTTAGAATAAATAACCAAGCTAATAAAGTTAAATCTTGCGGCCACAGTGTCAGACCCCAAAGTGTGAACCGTTGTTCAGCAATATCAAATAAAATAGCTTGATGATCGTTATATTGTAACCAGGGTAAAACAGCGAATAAGGTCAAAAAGAAAAAATTCATTTTTCGGCGTAAGGCTTGAAACACACCAGTAACTTTTCTGACGTAAATTTGATCGCGCGGCTTGTATTGTTCAGCCTGACGAGGTTGATGGATCTTTATATTTTTAATAGGGATTTTAACGTTGGGGTTATTTTGTTCTTTTTCTGATTTCACTATGAATCCTATCTCATAAAACCCGTGAAAAATCGAACTGCGTCTTTCAATTCGTTGCTAATAAATAGTTATTATTTAAAGATGATGTATTGTTGACGCAAAATTGATTATTCTATTATTAAGTTTACATTATACGACATACTATGAAGAATTTATTGATCTTAATCGTAGCAATTGCTATTTATCTACATTTTTATCCGCAACCAGAACTTGAAAGCTGGTTTAACGAGCAAAAAACAATGGTGTTATCCGAGTTTTCTAACGCCACTGATACCAAGGTGCGATTGAATCCAGATAAAATTTATAAAGATCTACAGCCAAATTTCGATCAGTTTAATGAAGATGAACAGGCATTTGCAAGAGAAGTGACGAGTTCCAGAAACTCAGTAAAAGAGTTTTTTAAAAATTATTGTCAAGGCAAACGCCCAACACCAAAATTGCATCAAAAAAATCAGCAATTATTGTGTAGTAAAATAAGTACTTATCAGTCGCTCTTTTAGATTTAAATCACACGCATGCAAAAAAAGAAGATAATGATTATCTTCTTTTTTTGTATGCACTAGTAATTAATGATTTTTAGATAGTTATGACGATAATTTTGCTAACATTTCTGCAAAAGCTAATTGCGCTTTTTGCTCTTCATCATGAACGCCTGCTTTTATTACCCAGCAACCATTAACCATCACGTGTTTTATTACATTGCTTTGAGTTGCAAAAATCACACTATCTAGTAAATGTTGTTCATCATGAGCAAATAAAGACAGTTTTTCATCATCTAATACTAATAAGTCAGCCTGTTTGCCAATGGCTAGTTCACCCGTATTGCTATTGGTACTTTGCGCACCACCTAAAGCGGCTTGTTGCCACAAATTTTGCCCAACTGACATTTGCTGTTCGGTTGCTAAAATTGCACGTTGTTGTTTAATCAAGCGCTGCGCATATTCAAGCCAACGTAATTCTTCTATTGGGTTCACTGAAATATGACTGTCTGAGCCAATAGCAAACGTGCCTTTTTCCGCTAAAAACTCGGTAGTAGGAAAAATACCATCGCCTAAGTTAGCTTCAGTTGTTGGGCAAATACCGGCAATTGCTTGCGATGAAATAATGCCTTTTCGTTCTTGCTCATCAATGTGAGTGGCATGAATTAAGCACCATTGTTTATCCATCTGAGTATTATCTAATAACCATTGCACTGGCCTTTTTCCATAATGGGCTAAACAATCATCAACTTCTTTTTGCTGTTCAGCAATGTGAATATGAATAGGCGCTTTTTCATCTAACGCTCGCACATGTTCAACAGCACTGTTCAGAGAGGCTAAATCAACCGCACGCAGTGAATGAGGAGCAATACCAACATTAGTATTAGGGTAAGTTTCGCTAAGGTTAAAACAATCAGTGACAAGTTGATTAAACTGTTCAGAGCTATTAATAAAACGCTGTTGGCCTTCAGTAGCAGCTTGCTGGCCGAAACCACTATAACGATATAATACCGGCAAAATAGTGAGTCCAATCCCTGATGATTTCGCCGCATCAAAAATAGCACTCGCCATAGTGGCTAATTTATCATAAGGACGACCGTTAATGTCATGATGCAGATAATGAAACTCAGCTACGCGGGTATAGCCCATTTTAAGCATTTCGATATAAAGCTGTGTGGCGATTACCTGTGCATTTTCGGCGGTTAATTGCCCTAAAAATTTGTACATAATTTTTCGCCATGTCCAAAAACTGTCTTGCCCTTCACTACCTTGTTCACTAAAACCAGCAAATGCGCGTTGAAAAGCATGAGAGTGGCAATTCACCATACCAGGAATAACAATACCGACTTTTTCAGCACCCGCTTGCTCTCCAGATTCAATGGACTGAATAATTCCTTGCTCGATAGTCAATGTTTGTTGTTTCGCCCAACCATTCGCTAATAAAATTCGCTCTGCAAATATTTTCATTACATTTCTCTCGCTTTTTGTCCAAAATCAATTAAACATTCAACCAGTGTTTTTAATTTCGGAATAACCTGTAAAGCTAATGGTTCGTTATATTCATGCGTCGCTTCATTCATATAAGTAATTTGTGATAATTCCAATTGTAGTGCGTGAATATTTTCATCAGGCTGACCATATTCACGAGTAATAAAACCACCTTTAAAGCGACCATTACTTACCATTGTATAAGGAGAAAAATCTAATGATGTCACTTGCTTTAACATATTTTCACTGCAGCTTTTACCGTCAGCATTACCAAAATTAAAATCAGGTAATTGTCCTGCAAAAAAACGAGGAACATGAGACAAGATAGAATGTGCTTCAAGTAATACTGCGCAGCCAAACTGCTGCTTCATTTCCGCTAAGGTACTTTTAATTGTTTGATGATAAGGCTGCCAATAAAGCTCAATTCTTCGATTAATTTCTTGCTCATCTGGCGTATAACCATTCAAATATAACGGTGATAAATCAAACGCGGTTGTCGGGCAAAGCTCGGTTGAATTTGCTCCAGGGTATAAGTCAATGCCATTTGGATCGCGATTTAAATCAATCACATAACGGTTATATTTAGGTACTAATATATAAGCGCCAAGTTCAATGGCAAAGTCGTAAAGTTTGTCTTTATACCAATCAGTATCGGGTACTGCTTGTGCTTCTTTGCTCATTTTATTGACGATGTCAGCCGGAATTTCTTGCCCATTATGTGGCATGCTGATTAATAACGGCACTCGACCTTTAATGAGTTGGTAGCTTAAAGACATAAACCCTCCTTTTCAATTGTATATACAACTTTATTATAGCTAATTTACCATGCCTGTTAGCATGCAAGCAATTAAATTAGTAAACCAACATAAATTACATCTCTTAAAAAAAGAAAACAAAATAAATTTGCTGGATTAACCGTTATCTAATAAGGTTACTTTAATGGATTAACTGATTAAAAATACTTAACTTTATGCAGAGTCGCTTCGGTCAGCAAACATCAAAAACTTTTCGACTCTTTCCTATGAAAAAGTTACTGCTAATTATTTTTGCAGTTATTTTTTTATTCTCTCAAACTCATTTGAACAAAGCGCTTGCTCAATCCGCTCTAGAAACTGACACAACAAATAGATATATCAGCAAAGAGCGTGTGATTAGAATATCCCTTCCCGATCAAGCAAGTATAGAAGCTGCAGCACCTGAACGCGTACAACAAGTCGTCAATTTCTTAAAAGAATATTGGCAAATTTGGGCAATAGATAATGAAATAAATGTTCAGTTCTATTTTTTGCCTACCGTTGAAGCACTAAAGCAACTCGAAGAAAATAAAATTGATGTTGTGGCGATTAACATCTATCAACCTAAATACAAAAATGTGCTTTACAGCATTCCTTATGCAAAATTTAAACAAACTCTATTTCAGCGCATTAATCATAATGAATCTGATGGGTTTCAACTCGCTATTCATTCTGATGACAAAAACACCCTCAAATTTTTATCTGACAACATTTCGCGACAATACTTTGCTGACTTAACACAGTTACTCGATAACCATCAAAAATTTGATGCGATTTATTCAACAAAACCTTGGCTGATAAAAAAAGAGTTAGAAAAATTCGGCCTGGAAAACCAATTTTATATTAATAGAGAAGATATTCCTGAAGTTAATTTACACTTTACAACTCGCCAAAACGATCGAAACCTTCTCGCGTTAATTAATGATAATTTACGCCAGGTAAAACAAGCGCAAGCCAATTTATGGCAGGAAAAATATTTACCTAATGTGGATAATAATTTTGAGTTATCGCTCGGTAATTATACTCAAGCATTAACCGAACAAGAAAAGCAATACGTGATAGATCACAACATTATCGAGTACCCAATAACCCATGCGGGTTTTCCTCCGTATATTATCACCCAAAGTAATGCCAATATAATAGAGCGTGGTTTTGCTATTGATTTATTGAAACATGCTTCGGAAAAATTAGGGATAATTTTTAAACCGGTTTATGTCGATAATTTTAATAATATTATTGAAGAAGTCACGCGCGGAAACGCTGAATTATTGGTGAATATTGAATATGATAAAACTCAAGAACAGCAATATACTTTTAGCATTCCTTACTTAAAAGCGCATTACAGTATTGTTTATAACCCCAGTATTCCACAACGCCAACAGTTTTCAAATTTAAACAATCGCACCATCGCCGCAATAAAAAACTTTAAAGCAACACAACTACTCCTACAAGCATATCCAAAGGCGACGTTTATATTATTTGATACCCTTGAATTGGCATTATCAGCAGTTGCTCAGGGTGATGCTGATGTATTTATTGGGCGATCATTAGCCACTTCCTATTTAATTAAGAAAAACCATTTATCAAATTTAACCGCTCAACCCTTACCTAACTTTCACAGTGACGCACAATTTACTTTTGCGACAACTAAAGCAGAACAAACACTGATCTCGTTATTAAACAAAACGATTAATTCGATATCAGTCAATCATTTTGAAAGTTTATATGCGAAATGGAGTCAATCTTCATTTCCAGAAGCGAATGTACAAGCGCAAGTTGATGTTGTTTATCGTCAAGCCAGTTATGTGTTTTTTGCTATTTTATTGATCGCATTAATTGTATTTTGGATTTATTACCGCCAGCAACAAGTCAGGAAAATAGCGCAAAAGAAAATAGAACATGCATTAGCAATTGCAGAGTCAGCGCGTAATGAAGCCGAGCGTTCCGCACAAGCAAAAATCACTTTTTTAGCGCGAATGAGTCATGAAATACGCACACCAATGAACGGTGTTTTAGGTATGGCAGAGGCCTTGAATTTTACGAAATTAAACACCGACCAAGCGGAGCTTCTCGATACTCTTGAAGGCTCTGCTCGCCATTTACTCGCACTGTTAAATGATGTGTTAGATTTTTCTAAAATGGATGCTGGAAAACTCACCTTAGAGTCAGTGCCCGTTAATTTTCATTTGATTGCTAAAAATGTCATTAAAAGCTTTCGAATGATAGACGAACAAAAAAACATTCAACTGTTGTGTAAAATTGATAATGAAATTACCCATAGTTACTTTACCGACCCCACCAGACTCAATCAGGTTTTAAACAATTTAGTTAGTAACGCCATAAAATTTACCGAACAAGGCTCGATTACTTTATCCATAAAGCGCGTTGAGCAATTTATTGAAAAAGACGAAATTTATGACACCATTCGCATTTCAGTTATCGACACCGGCATTGGTATTTCACCCGAAAAACAAGTACAACTATTTACCCCTTTCATTCAAGCCGATGATGACATTACTCGAAAATTTGGCGGCACCGGTTTAGGGCTAAGTATTTGTCAGGAAATAGTGATAGCCATGGGCGGGAAAATAAATATTAATTCTGTTGAAAATGAAGGTAGTGAATTTTATTTTGATCTTACCTATAAACAAGCAGGCTTTGAGAAAGATACTGAAGACAGAAGAAAAAATAGCCGAACCATTAGCACGCCTCAAGAAGACCGCTTTAAGGATATTAATGTATTGATTGCCGAAGACAATTTGGTAAATGTAAAAGTGCTAACTTCACAACTTTCACGCTTAGGTATTGAAGCAGATGTTGCTTATGACGGTTTAGAAGCACTCAAGTTGTATCAAGAAAAGTCGTATCAATTAATTATTTCTGATTGCCATATGCCAAACATGGATGGCTTTGAGTTAGCACAAAAAATAAAAGAGATTACTAAAGAGCCGATTTGGCTAATTGCGGTAACTGCTGATGCCCTAAGCGGCGCTGCCGAAAAGTGTTTGCTTGCAGGATTTGATGACTATATGGCGAAGCCTTGCCCGCAAGAAGAAATAACAAATAAAATTAATCATGCTTATCGTGCGATCCAAAAAAAGCAATTGTTACATTCAATGCATAGTGAAGATATTTCGAAAAGCTTATTATTCAATTCTGCCGCGTTATTATTGGTGCATAATAATGAACGAGCACTTGTAACTAAAGCTATTCAGCCATTCATTGAAATTTGGGAACATGATAAGCAGAAGTTGCTTACCTCATTAAATAGTTTAGATATTATAGGGTTATCTAATCATCTGAATAATATTCTGGAACGAGTAGAATATTTAAATCATCCTGACATCACAGAGCTAATCAATAATGTATTGCTCGTTTTAAACAATACAGAAACGTCATTAACAAAAGCAGCGGTTCTTAATTTGTGTAATAAACTCGATTTGTTTTATGTTGAAATGCTTACTTGGCGAAATTCATCGGACGGTGATTAAGAAAGAACGCCCGATTATATTTTGACTAGATGAATTATAAGATTATAGCTATTGCCGCTACACTTTAAATTTGCCAATCAAACGATTTAAACTACTAAATTCATCTTGCAAACTATCACAAGCCTGATCCGTTTGTTGCAAGTTTTCGACGCCTTTTTGATTCAACTCCATCAAATGTAGAATGTCTTCATCAATAGACTTAATCACGTCACTTTGTTGTAATGTCGCTTCAGCAACAGCATGGTTCTCATTATCTACTTGCTGTAGCGCCTGAATTATAGATTGCATTTTTTCATCAGCAATTGTTGCTTTATCGACACTTGCCGCACTGTTTCGTTGACTTTCTTCCATAGTATTAACAACAGAAATGGTACCTTGTTGTAGATTTTCAATCATTTTTTCAATTTCAACTGCCGCTTCTTGAGTACGTTGTGCTAAGTGCCTTACTTCATCAGCCACAACAGCAAAACCTCTGCCAGCTTCACCGGCACGAGCAGCTTCTATTGCAGCATTTAACGCTAATAAATTAGTTTGAGAGCTTACGCCTTTGATCACATCTAAGATACTGGCGATATTTTGTGTTTCAGCATTTAATTTTTCAATATCGTCACTTGAATTGGCCATCGTGCCAGATAAATGATGAATAGATTCAATATTATCGTTAAGCGCTTGCATACCTGCTTGCGACTGTTCTTGCATGCTGCTAGTTAATTCTGATGCTGTTGCCGCATTGCTTGATATTACATCTGAAGAACTATTTAATTTAGCGACCGCGTTAGAAACATTCGTTCCTCGGCTTAGTTGTTGCTCAGTCATTTCGATGCCATGGTGAGCACTTTTACGTACTTGTTCAATATGCTCATTAAGTGTGTCTGTAGAAGCTTTCACTTGCTGCATAGAACGATGAACCGTTTCGATAAAACCATTAAAGTTTAACGATAACTGACCAATTTCATCTTGAGTATCAACAGACAAGCGTTGAGTTAAGTCGCCGTCCCCGTCGGAAATATCCTTAATAGCATCATTTAAACGATAAATAGGTTTCATTAAATGACCGAATAAAAAATGTAATAACACCACAGTCACTAACAAGCTGATGAGACCAACCACAACAGCATTATTTCTTGCTGAAACGAGTGATTGATAAGCTTTGTCTTTATCGAGTACTACCCCTACGTACCAATTTACTGACTCAATACCATTGATTGGTACAAATGACACAATGTTTTTATCATCAAGCTCATTCAATTGTGAAGAGAAAGCAGGTGTTGTACCTAATAAATCGCTAACGTTTTTATTCACCATATTAACATTGGGATGACTTAATATTTTTCCTTCTGAGGTCAAAAGGTAAGCGTAACCTAAATCTAAAAAGTCGATTTGGTTTAGTATTTCAGTGATATCGTCAAGTACGATGTCGCCTCCTGCTACGCCAGAGAATTCACCGTTGGGCATTACCGGAGAAACAGGTGAAATCACTAATTTATTTATCGTTACATCAAGGTAAGGTTCGGTAAATGAAGATTTTTTAGCTTGCTTAACTTGGGTATACCATGGACGCTGCCTTGCATCGAAATTGTCAGGTAAAACAAGGGCTTCATCATCTAATATGAATTTTCCACTACTTTCAACACCAACATATGCATTTTTAAATGCACCGGCTTTCGCAGCTTGCTGAACAACTTTAAGCACTGTTTTAGTTTCAAGGTTTTCTGAAGTGCTTTGCGCAATAGAGTCAACAATTCGTAACTTTCCATTTAGCCAGTTCGCAATGTTTCCTGTTACTGAGTAACCAATTTCATCAATCGCTCTGTTAAGGTTTGCTTGGGTGTCGTTTTTTAACGATATATAGTTAATTGTTGTAGAGACAGACAACGCCAAAATTAATAGCACCACACTTACTGCGATGATTTTATGGGCAAATTTAAATTGAAACACAAACAACTCACTTCTAAAAAATTAATCAACTTCTACCATATCATTGCTGCACAAAAGTTCCAATATTACTATAAATGAACAAACCATATTTTTGTAAAGTATTGGAAACCCTTAAATGATAAAATGCTATTCTCGCTGAAAAAAAATGAGAAAACACTTTGAACAATCAACCTTATAATCCGTTACATGGCATAACCTTAAAAGCTTTAGTTACTGAATTAGTTGAACATTTTGGTTTTGATGCATTAGGTAAAGAAATTAACATTAAATGCTTTACTCAAGATCCTAGTATTAAGTCATCGTTAACTTTTTTAAGAAAAACGCCGTGGGCCAGAGAAAAAGTCGAAGCGTTCTATATAAAAAACAAACTGCTTATCCAGAAAAAATAAAGCGATATAATGCAAAAAAGTGAATATGCTTATTCATTAGTTTTCTAATCAAAATGATAAATTCTATTGTTAATCCCTTTAAAACTGGCACACTGTTTTTAACATCCCAATATCATTAACAACTTCACATGAGTGAAATCAACCATTACATTTTAACTTGGCAATGCCCAGACACTTCTGGTGTGTTAGCGAAAGTTGCTCAAAATTTATTTGAGCATGGCGCATTCATTACTGAAACCGCGCAATACAGTGATCCTTATACCGATACATTTTTTTCTCGTATAGCATTTGATGATCGAAACATGACGGTACCAATAGAAGAGTTTCGTCAAGGCATAGAAGAACTCGCAACACCATTGAATATGCAGCATCAATTACGAAATGTCATCGATGTGCCAAATATTGTCATTGCTGTTTCAAAAGACGACCATTGTTTAGTGTCATTGTTAACTAAATGGAAAGCCAAGGTATTACCGGTAAATATTGTCGCTGTTGTCTCTAATCATAAAGATTGTCAGCCATTGGTTGATTGGCATGAAATTCCATTTCATTACTTACCGATGGAAAAAGGCAAAAAAGCGCAGCAAGAAGCACAAATGCTTGCGATTGTTGAGCAAACTAATACTGATTTATTAGTGTTAGCGCGTTATATGCAGATTCTTTCCGATGATATGTGTGACAAATTACGTGGTCATGCGATTAATATTCATCATTCATTTTTGCCTAGCTTTAAAGGCGCTCGCCCTTATCATCAAGCGCATAAACGTGGCGTAAAAGTGATTGGAGCTACGGCGCATTATGTCACTGCCGATCTTGATGAAGGGCCAATTATTGTCCAAGAAGTTAAACCGATTAATCACGCTTTTACTATCGAACAAATGGTGCATTTAGGTCATGATTTAGAAGCAATTGCGTTATGTCATGCAGTAAAAATGCATGCTGAACAGCGTGTTTGTTTAAATGGCGACAAAACCATTATTCTCACTTAATTGTTTACCTACATTAAAATATTTTTACTAATCGAATATTGGTGTTATGAATTTACTTTGCATTAGGGTATAAAAGCCCTAATGCAACATTAGAGTTCAACCACTATGACTATTCAATATCAAATTACACCGTCAAACCTTAACAGTCACCTTTTCGAAGTAAGTATTCACTTTGCTAGTGAGGTAGACAAAACCTATACATTATCTTTACCGGCTTGGCTGCCGGGTAGCTATATGATCCGTGATTTTGCTAAAAATATTATCTCTATTTCCGCAAGCAATGATGAAAACAAAAGTATTGAATTACAAGCCATCGATAAACAAACTTGGCAAGTCACCGCAATAAGTGATCAAACGACAATAAAATACCAAGTTTTTGCTTTTGATTTATCGGTAAGAACCGCTTATTTAGATAATCAACGTGGCTTTTTTAATGGTAGTTCAACTTTCTTAGCCATAGAAGAATTAAAAGAGCAGAATTGTTCAGTGACCATATCAGCGCCTAAAAATATCAATAATTGGCGTGTAGCTACCGGCTTACCAAGAGCTAAAAACACGAACAAGTATGAATTCGGAGAATATATTGCCGATGACTATGCACACTTAATCGATTGTCCCGTTGCACTTGGTGATTTCGACAGCTTTGAATTTGATGTTGAAGGTGTTGTTCATCACATGGTATTTACCAGCAAACATTATGGTGACCGAGATAGAATAGCCCGTGATGTGAGTAAACTCTGCCAACATCATATTAATTTATTCGAAGAGGCGCCTTTTAAAGAATATTGGTTTATCACTCATTTATTAGCTGACGGCTTTGGCGGTTTAGAACATAAAAACTCGACTATTTTACAAGCGAGTCGCTTTGACTTACCAAATTCGAATAAACCGGATGAATTATCAGAAGATTACCAAGCCTTCTTATCCCTTTGTTCGCATGAATATTTTCACGCTTGGAACATTTGCCGAATTAAACCGAAAGCTTTTATTCCTTATCAACTAAATAAAGAGTCATACACTGAACAGTTATGGGCTTATGAAGGCATCACGTCTTATTACGATGATTTTTCGCTTTATCGCTCTGGCATCATTTCATTTGAAGATTACTTAGCCATATTAAGCAAAGCCGCAACCCGAGTTTATCGCGGTCAAGGTGAACTAAAACAAAGTGTTACGCAATCAAGCTTTTACACTTGGACAAAGTTTTATCAACAAGGCCCTGATGCCGTTAATAATATTGTGAGCTACTACGTAAAAGGTTCATTAATCGCCTTATGGTTAGATTTAACCATTCGCGAAAAATCGGCAGGTAAATACAGTTTAGATAACTTAATGAAAGAACTATGGATACACTTTGGGCGTCCTAATATTGGTACGCAACAAGAAGACTTTATTAATATAGTCAATGTTCTTTGTAACGAAGACATTAGCGATGACTTTTATACGCTATTAAATACCGCGACAAGAGTTCATCTTAAAGATTTATTGAAAAATGTCGGTATTGCATTTAATCCAAGTAAATTCAAAGAATTAAATAAAGTTGATACTGTAGAAACCTCTGATTATGTGCCATACATTGGTGCGCACTATAAAGCGCTTCCTATTGGATTAAAAGTGAGTCAGGTACTTGAGAACTCTCCTGCTGCTAATATTGGATTAGCTGTAAATGATGTAATAATTGCAGTCGATAATATGCAAGTAACTGAAAAATCACTGCAAAAAATAGCCGATTACTTGCCTGAAAATAGTGAAGTGCCTTGTCATTATTTACGTGATGACCAGTTGATCACGCGTACCTTGCAGTTCGCAGACTCTCCATTATCAGCAGTAGCTTTACAAGAAGTAGATCAAGAACTTAGCAAAAAATGGCAAGTCATTATTTAGTTATTCAGATGCTAATTTGACATAAAGTGTAAATATAAAATAACAATGTTCAAGATAATGGCATTGGTAAAACAACGCACAAACTAGTAACAAAAGTTACTTTTATATTACACTAGTGCAAATGAACCTAAATAAAATTCAGAGACACTAAAATGATCAAGATAGAAAAAGTGCATCACGTTGCTTATCGTTGTAAAGACGCTAAAGAAACCGTTGAATGGTATAAAGATAAGTTAAACATGGACTTAGTTTTAGCTATTGCAGAAGATGAAGTACCATCAACCAAAGCACCTGATCCTTACATGCATATTTTCTTAGATGCCGGTATGGGCAATGTTTTAGCATTTTTTGAATTGCCTAATTCTGATGACATGGATCGCGATCAAAACACGCCAGCATGGGTTCAGCATTTAGCGCTTAAAGTAGCTGACGTTGACGCATTAGTTGCTGCGAAAGAATCTTTAGTGGGAAAAGGGGTAGATGTTTTAGGTCCTGTACATCACGGCGTATTTAAATCAATTTACTTCTTTGACCCAAGTGGCCATCGTTTAGAATTAGCGGCAGACATTGGCACCCCTGATCAATATAAGCAGCTGAATGAAGTTGCACATGCCATGATTGATGAATGGGCAGTA
Organism: Thalassotalea sp.; assembly: GCA_029249355.1. Taxonomy (GTDB): domain Bacteria; phylum Pseudomonadota; class Gammaproteobacteria; order Enterobacterales; family Alteromonadaceae; genus Thalassotalea_H. The sequence continues at coordinate 3,008 of JAQWHO010000232.1, read as the reverse complement.
ACAAAACGCGCACCAAAACATGCAGCTTGGTTACACGAACAAGATTAAATTCATGCTGATTAAATGTTTAAGCCTATATCATCGATATAGGCTTTTTTTATTTTCAGTGCCCGTACAGAATTATCTTTCAATAAAATTATAATAACAGCAACCTCAAAATATAATTCCTATTTACCGCGATAATTAAAAACAAAAAACCTATATAACGAATTTTTTCGTACAAAATCCAAGCAAAAATCGAGTGAGATATTAGCTAAAAACAGTGTAAGACATTGACTATTTAGTTACATTCCTTCTATAAGTTAATATTTTTATAACAATGCTTTAACATTAAAAAACAATAAGATAGTCAAGTATTGTAATTTTTAGTACAAAAAAAAAGCATTTATTACTTGCTCCCTTCGCTCACTTAGGTAAAGTAATGCCAGCTACTAAGTAGCAATAATAAAAAGGATGATGTTGCAAGGACAGCAATATATATTCAAAGAATATGAAAATTTCGAATAAGGATGATTACCTAAAATCAGGAAGATTGTTTATTTAATTGTCCGGGGGGACAGTAAGGATAGCCTAAAAAAGTGTCAGGATGACCTAGAAAAATAAATAAATATGGAAGCTAAATAACAATACTGGAACATTGTATAAATTGATAGAAACAACAGGGACTGTGCTAATAGGTTAGGATAACCACTTAAGAATTGGACTATAATCTTTGCAATTTAAGTCAAAATTATAATCTCCCGAACGACGGCTTGCCGTCGTTTTTTCTTTTATAAGACAAAAATAAACATATATTTTCACTGAATTTACCTTTTCCTCCCAAACTAACGTAAAATAACAGTAATGCTCGTTAACAAACCTCAAAAATTATGTCACGTAAGAAAAAATCAAGAAAACCTGGTGTTGCTCCAATAAGCGCAAATAAAGACGATAGAAAAAAAACAGTTGAGGTGAGCGATAAAAGAATTAAAAAGAAACACGGTAAAACACCCGGTAATCGTCAGCAAGAAGCCCAAATAAAACAAAATCAAAATCCAGCTTCATCTGCTAAAAAAGATCCTAGACTTGGTAACAAAACGCCAATTGTTTTAACTAAAGCGTCTACTGTAGCAAAACAACCTGCGCCTAAAAAAGTTAAGCAAACACCTATGGCGGCCATTCGTATGGTTGATAATCAGGCAGCATATGAAGAAGAGATGTATGCAATAGAAGCCGATGAACGTGTTCAAGATATATTACAGAAACAAGATGAAGATATCGCCCTAACTGAAGAAGAAATTGATTACTTTAATTTAAAAATGGATCGCCACAGCACACTAAGAGAAAAGCTCGGTTTAGATGACGACGATGAAACAGAAACAACCGAACAGCAACAATCAGAAGTAGATGAAGATGCTCTTTGGGATAAGTTAGACAACAATAAGTTTTCAGATTTCGAGTAAGGCTATTTCATGTTAGAAAATCCTTGGGGTTACTTAATAGTCATTGCCGCCATCATTGTTATATCTTTAGCGTTTTACGCGATTAAATTACTAAAACAACTAAAGTTACAAACAACGCAACAAAAACAAGCAGAGCTTGATCGACAACTTGCGCTTAACAAGCATGATAAAAAAGTAATCGACAGTGTTGTTATCATAGTGCGTGCGATGAAAGAGGAGCAATGCGATATTTCTGAAGGATGCTGGCGATTATCTGTATTACTCGATTCATTAAAAACCAGCGAAAATCACAGTGCCCAATTTCCTGCTATTTTTGAACTATATGCAGCGATTAAACATATGCCAATTTTAGACGCTCGAAAAAAGCTTGAAAAGCGTGAGCGCATGAAACTTGATTTAGAGCGTGTAAAAACAGAAGCTCGGTTATTAGAGGCTGTTAAAAGCGATATTGAAAGTTTGCACCAGTACGCCGTCGAAAGAGTCAAATCATTAACTCAATAAACGCTATGCTTCACCCCTTATCTTATGATTAAGCTGAGGGGGCAATTATCCTTATCATGCAATTTATCTATTCATCCTAAACTCAGACTAATACTCAAAACAAACCACAAAACAATCCTCAGCATAATATTTAGATTAAAGCTTGAGCGTGATCAATATCACAAAAGAATACATCATTATAATAATCAGCATAGTTTTTAGCTTTGTGAATAATGCTCATGCAAGTAAATCAATTTTTCGACAGCGCACTTTTAAGTAAATACAACACCAGCGGGCCACGCTATACCTCGTATCCGACGGCACTGGAATTTCATGATGAATTTTCAGATCAAGACTTTGTGCAAGCGGTTAAAAATTCACCTAACCGTGAGTTGTCTTTATATGTGCACATTCCTTTTTGCCATAGCCTTTGTTATTACTGTGGCTGCAACAAAGTTATCACTCGGCATCGCGACAAGGCTGACACTTATTTAGAATATCTCGCGGAAGAAATTAGCTCGCGTGCCAAACTATTTACCGAATACACAGTGAAACAATTACATTGGGGCGGCGGCACACCGAGCTTTTTAACCCATGAACAAATTACTAAATTAGTTTCATTGTTAAAAGAGAAATTTAATTTTGCTGATCACGTTGAAATGAGTATTGAAATTGACCCACGTGAAATTGAAATGAACTTAGCGGAGCACTTACACGATTTAGGCTTTAATCGCATCAGTATTGGTGTTCAAGACATCGACCGCAAAGTGCAAGAAACCATTAACCGAGTTCAATCAACTGAATTTATTAGTGACTTTATTGCCCATGCTAAAAAAGTGGGTTTCAAATCCATTAATGTCGATTTAATTTATGGTTTACCTCATCAAACGATTGAAACATTTACTAAAACACTAAACAAAGCGAATGAAATGGACGTAGATAGAATTTCATTATTTAGTTATGCGCATTTACCTAGCCGCTTTGCCGCACAACGTAAATTACGTGACGAATGGTTACCAAGTGTTGAGCAAAAATTTGCCTTAATGAAGTTAGCAATAGAGAAGCTTTGCGATTTTGGCTACGACT
>JAQWHO010000231.1 GCA_029249355.1 Thalassotalea sp. | reverse complement strand
CCGGCACATGAGTCGTCTGCTGCGGTTGCTTCCTTCCGGACCTGGCCGAGTTCACAGAGTATCATTGCGAAGGGACCGAAAGGGTCACCATAGAACTGCTATTTAGCGGCGAGGATTATCGCTAATACTTATCGGTGATGCAAGTACTACTAGCATAAATCAAACTAAGTGCGGATTTTTTGCACAAACACCAACAAATTGACCTTTGATTTCAGTTAATGCTTGCTCAATACTATCTTGTACAAAGTAAGGAGCGTGTATTTCTACTTCCTTTTTCTTAAAATCAAGACTGATCGGGACAATAGGTACTTTAGCTTGTTGAGCAATAATAATAAAACCTGTTTTCCATTGTTTAGTTTTGCTGCGTGTACCTTCCGGCGATAAGCCGAGAATCATGCCATTACTTTGATTAAACACTTCAACCATTTGCCCGACAATTCCTTGAGGATGTCCTCTTTCAATTGGAACACCACCTATTTTGATTAAAAACCATTTAAGAGGCCAAACAAAGATACTTTTTTTCCCCATAAAGGTAACTTTTAAATTCAGCGCTAACATCACTAACACTGAAACGATAAAGTCCCAATTAGATGTATGTGGAGCCACAGCCAGAATAAATTTATTTTCACGAGGAAAATATCCAGAGATCTTCCAACCAAAAAAAGTGAGCAACTTTTTCGCTAAAGCGCTTACAAGCCGATAGTTAGTTTGTGGAATTTCAGCAGGTACTTTAGGTATCAAAAATTATCCTAATTATTTTCTCTGGCTATTTTTTCGCTGATCTCAAGTAATACTGACTTGATAACCAGTAAGTTCTCTTTACCTAATCTCAACATGAGCTTTTCAGCATCATCAAGTTTTTCAATTTCTTCATTTTTATATTGATACATCACACTTGGGCGTACAAGCTCGATACTCTCTTTTGGTATTTCCATATCAAGCACTTTAGTAATGGCATCTTGAAGAATATCCGTGAAGTTTTCTTCAGGATACCCTAACTCTTGATAAGCCTCATCAACAAGTGGTTTTAATTCAAAATACCAACTCACCAATGTTTCACTATCTACTGAGCGCAGTAAATCAACATACAAACTAAAACGTCTAGACGATGTTTCATCCCACTTAATAACCACTTGTCCATCTTCATTAATTTCACGCCCAGAAAAGGATGCGGTCGGTTTAATTAATGGGCTATGTTCATAAGCCAATATGCCTTGAGAAAAATTATCAGTGAAAACGACAAATCGACGGATCATGTCGTCATCAATCACCAATTTTAATAACTCTTTACGCCACGTAATTGTTGGCAGTTTTTCTTCTAACCAAGCATCACTTTCTGCAAGTGTGGGTAATAGTGACTCAGGCTCAACAATTTCTTCTTCAATAACGTCTTCAGTAATAGGTTCATCAATCTCTTCTGGTTCAATGATTTCAGGCTCAGGTAAAGGAGCTTCTATCACTTCCTCGACAACAGGCAATTCAATCACAGGTTTAGCTTTATCTTCAGCAAGGGTGAACCAAAGAATTGCGATAACAACAATAATGATCCCACTGATGATCCCCCACGGAACCGACGATGGTGTTTCTTGAGAGTTTTCCATAAATACCTTAAACGAAAATCACCTAAATACGGCAATATCTTAAATGACAGTAACATTACCCTGTTTTAGAAAAACAATTAAACGTTGCTGTAGTAAAGAAAATATATAAGCTATTGCAACGTTTTTTTTACATTGATGCAAGTACATTTAACTAATTGATACAATTAATAGGCTTTTTCTCCATAGACAATAATTAATCTAAAAAGAAACTCATCAATTCATCTAACTCAGATAAGCATCTATCAGCTTATTTGCTCATACAAATATAAAACTACAAAGCATCCGCTTGATTTTCAGGTAGCGCTTTTATAAATGCAGGGTGTTGATTACATCTTTCAACAACACCGTTAATTATTGGGAATGGCGACATATCCAAGTTAAAGCGGTTAGCATTATAAACTTGTGGAATTAAACACAAATCGGCCATGGTAATACTGTCACCGAAACAGTATAAACCAGCTGTTTTTGTTAGTTTTTTTTCTATTGCGGCAAAACCAGTACCCATCCAATAATGGCTCCAAGTCAGCTTTGCTGCTTCCGTGCAGTCAAGCTCATTAACTAAATATTGTTGCACTCTTAAATTATTCACTGGATGTATTTCACACGCAACATCTAATGCGAGTGCTTGAACTAAGGCTTTATCAGCAATGTTATTAGGATATAAAGGTGCTTCAGGAAACTTACTTTCTAAATAATCAATAATAGCTAACGATTGATTTAACACCAGTTCACCATCAACTAAGGTTGGGACAAGGTGTGTAGGATTTAACTCAACATATTCTGATGTGTGTTGTTCTCCACCATTTTTGACCAAATGAACAGGGATTGATTCTACGTTAATATCTTTTAAATGTAGTGCAATTCGTACACGATATGCGGCTGAAGAACGCCAATAGCCATATAATTTCATAATAATACCTTGAGGAAATAATTTATGTCGCTATGGTATGGCATGAAAAATAGAAGACCAATATCTAACGGCTAATTACTTGAGTAATAAATGTTAGCGATTCTTTACAAAAGAAGCCAAGCCACTCTATGGTTGTCATAAACCAGAAAGTGGCGTAAGCGATGTTATATTTTGACAGTTTTTTTATTAATATCATACTCGCGAAGTTTATTGGCAATTGCGGTATGACTTAATCCTAATTTTTTAGCTAACTGACGTGTGCTCGGATAAGCCGGGTAGAGTTTTCGTAACAAATCAGCTTCAAAGCCTTTAACAGCGGCATCTAGCGTGCCTTCAAACTCTTGTTCTAAATAACCGTGTTCACGCGTATAAGCAGGGAGTTGCAAGTGAGTTGTCATGATCACCGTACCTTCCATTAAAGAGACGGCGCGGATCAATACATTTTCTAATTGTCTAACATTTCCTGGCCAAGGATAGTGCTCAATGAAGTCTCGACAATCATCTGATAATGTAATATTACTTTTGCCAATACGCTGACCAAATTTAGCTATAAAAAATTCAGCCAAAGGAATAATATCTGATCGTCGTTCACGCAATGAAGGAATATTTAGGCCTAATACATTTAAACGATAATATAAGTCTTCTCTAAACTCCCCCTGAGAAACCATGGTCAATAAATCGTGATTTGTAGAACTAATAATACGAACGTTTACCGTTATCTCATTTTCATCATCAACACGTCTGAAAATACCGTTCTGTATGACTCGTAATAATTTTATTTGTAATTTTGGAGACATTTCTCCAACTTCATCAAGAAAAATAGTGCCCCCATCTGCTAATTCAAATAAACCTTTTTTGCTATTTTTACTGTTAGGGGCCCCCACACCAAAAAGTTCAGTTTCAGCCGCTTCATCAGGTAGAGAGGCGCAGTTTAAGGTCATAAAGGGTTTTTCTGTTCTATCACTAGCTGCATGACAGGCATGTGCTAATAACTCTTTACCTGTACCTGTTTCACCAACAATCAGCATAGATGAGTCGAGTAATGACATGCGTTTAGCTTCTCTAATCACTTTTCGCATACTGCCACTACTTGCTTGAATGCCAGCAAAGTTATTTTCATTCGCTTGTTTAAACGCGCTAATTTGCTGACCTAAACGCGCTTCCGATTTAAGAATTAAAACAGCTCCAGCAAGCACTGGCTCTCCAATACTATCTGAAACATGAATCGGCATAATGTCAGCAACATAATCATCTTCAATAAACTTCAATCGGCGCGTTTGCGCAAAAACTTCGTCACTGTCTAACCAACGATTAAAATTAAACCCTTTAACCCATTGGTTGATATGTTCACCAACGATGTCACTTTCAGCACAATTAATTATTGAAGCAGTAACATTATTGACAATACGCACATGCCCTTTTGCATCAATTGAGACGAAAGGGTCTGGAAACGTTTTTATTAATGTGGACAGTTCATTTTTTTCGCGCTCAGAAGGCATATAAGGTGTTGTTTTAACATCAACAACACCTTCTATAAGCCTTAATTGAGGCATAAAAGTTTGTAGCTCTGAAAAATCAAGATCAGGAATGTTGATATAAATTTTGCCGGGTTGCATTAGTTCAATGCCACGTAAATCGATCTGACGCTCAACAAAAATACTTAATACATCTTGGGCAATACCGACACGGTCTTGACAGCCAATTTCCAAACGCATTTACACATCCTTCAAAAAATTTAGTTACGCTATTGTAAACTAATTTTTACAATAAAAAAAAGCCTCTGATTCACAGAGGCTTTTTATTCGCCGAATTAGTTGTAACTAAATATTACAGCAACTTATCCGTTTTAGCCGCGCAAATAAAGTCATTTTTATGTAACCCTTTAATTGCGTGAGTCCACCAAGTTACTGTGACTTTACCCCATTCTAATAACGTTGCAGGGTGATGAAATTCTTCTTCTGCGAGTTCCGCTACTTTATTCGCAAATGCCCATGCAAGTTTATAGTTTTTGAACTTATAAACACGCTCTAACATCATCACTCCGTCACGAACTTCAGGTACCCAATCAGGTAGCTGTGACATCAACTCACTTAACTCTTCTTCACTCACTTTAGGTGCATCAACATGACACGCTTCACACTGCTGAGCAGATAATTGAGAACTCATAATAATTCCTTAACTTGCTATTTTTGATTCTTTAGGTGAAAACTTGGCTTCAAACAACCCTAATTCTTTAGCGTGTTCAACTAGTGCCATAATATCTTCAACTTCGTATTTTCGAATTTCGTCTAAATCGCTCACTTTTTGCAACATATAATAAATTGGTTGCATAATATCTATTCGGTATGGCGTTCTTAACACATCAATAATGTTCTCAGCCGACAGTGTTTTTCTTTCTACACGTTGATCGTTTAACGCATATTGAGTTTCACTGGGTGATGAAATAATTCCACCTCCATAAACTCTTAATCCATCAGGTGTATCGAGCAAACCAAACTCAACCGTAAACCAATATAAACGTGCTAAAAACACGCGCTGTTCTTTGGTTGCGTTCAAGCCCATTTTTCCATAGGCTTCAGTATAGTTAGCAAATGATGGGTTGGTTAGTAATGGACAATGACCAAATATTTCATGAAATATATCAGGCTCTTGTAAGTAATCAAATTCTTCTCGAGAACGAATAAAAGTTGCGACCGGAAATTTCTTTTCTGATAACAATTTGAAGAACTCACCAAAACCGATTAAAGCGGGAACAGGTTCACATACCCAGCCCGTAGTTTCTCGCAAAACTTTACTGACTTCTTCTAGTTGTGGAATTCGATCAGTCGGTAATTTTATTTTTTCCAAACCTTCAAGATATTCATCACAAGCAGTACCTTTAATGCAAGCAAGCTGTCGATGCATTAACTCTTGCCAAACGTTGTTTTCTTCATCTGACCAATGTATAACACCCTCTTCGTCAGGTACTCTCGAAACGTAATTTGTTGCCTTTGCCATGTCATAAACCTTTAAAATTTTAAGTTAACTCAACAGTGTTTGTTATTATTATTACGTGGGCGTTGAGTTACTTCAGATAGGTTCATCATAAGCTAGAGTGCCAAAGAAAAGCACCAAACATAATTTGGCTGTTTTTTATACGATGTGTTTTTTCGTATTGAATATGTTACATATGATTTTACATTGATAATTGTTAACCTTATTTTTCATAAAGTTAACAATTTTTACATATTGAAAAACTGATAAAAAACAGCGATAAAAAACCGAATTATCTATCCTTATTTACAATTAATTTGATTTGCCCTATCAATTGTTTTCTAACATCTTTTAACTTCGGTGCATTTTCTTCAAATGGAATAGGTCGACATAAATGCATCGTTTTAAGTCCTAACCTTGCAGTTAACATTCCTGCACCTAACCCTTGCGCTAAGCGAGCAGATAGCTTGCCTAATAAGTCAGCGCCAAGCAAATCAGTACCCACATCCGCAATTAGCTCTGTAGCTCCAGCATAAACCATATTGATAAACACTTGTTTAAGTAATTTAATACGCGACCAATAAGAAAGTTTTAAACCATATAAGCTCGCTATTTCATCAATCATTTTTAAATTACGCCAAAGCATCAGCATCATGTCCACAATGGCTATAGGACTTAATGCCACTAAGACAACGGACTCTGTTGCGAACTTACAGGTTTTATCCAATGCTTTTTTATCTACTTTCGACAAAACTTGTCGTGAATACAAACGCAATTGCTCAGCATCGGTCAAATCTTTATCTATATTTTCTTGCCACTGCTGCTCTTGTGCTAAAAGTAAATCCGACGGTAATAGCGTTGTAATGTTTTCGCATAGTTCCTGACCATTGTGGTTTTTATCTTGAGATAGACTTTTAGCAACTGCTTTTTGTAATTTTTCTCGACGTTTAAATTGACGTAAGCCACGATATTCACGTATTAAACTTCCACCAGTGATTAATGCCAAAATGGTCAAAAGTGCGGCATATAAGCTTGCAATTAAAGGCTCTTGCGAAAAACCCAGCATAAAAAATTCAACACTTTCTATAATGACTAATGTGAATAATATAATCAGCGCTATACGCCAAAGCCATTTAGGTTTTGATTTTTCAGCTGCTTCATCATCGTTTATTTCAATCGATTCAATTTCTTCTATTTCATCATTATCTAAAATGACTTGTTGACTGGGATAAGGTAAATTTTCTTTTTGAGCGTCTGTATTTATTTCTTCAAATAATATTTGCTGTTGATATTTTTCTTCTTGCTCGTTCATTTTATTTTATCTCCTAGCAAAAACTCTAACACTTGATCCATTCGTAAATGTGGTAACGCTTGATTTTCTGTCACTGATTGAAAAGGCGCAAATGAAACATAATTAAAAGGCTTATTCTGCCAAAATTCACTACTTGGAATTTTAGCAGGTACCGTACCTGGAAAAAGTGTCATTAACTGTTCATCGCCTACTTTTCGCCCTTGTATGACGGGTATTTGTGTTCCTTGATAATTTCCCATGCCTGATTTTGTGGATTTTACTGAAGCAATGGCTAGTGTCGCCATTGGTATTTCATCGAAGTTCAGCTGATGTTTAGATTGATGAACCAATTGATTAAGTAAAGACGTTAAATGTTCATGCTGCTCAGGCGTAACATGATCCGCTTTTGTTGCTGCAAATAGTAGTTTATCTATTTTAGGTGAAAATAAACGCGTAAATATTCCAGACTTTCCATAATTAAAGCTTTCCATAATTAAATTAAGGGCGTGTTGTAAATCTTTAAAGCTATCGGGACCTGAATTTAATGGCGTTAAACAGTCTGCTAAAATAATCTGGCGATCAAAATTAATAAAGTGCTCTTTATAAAAGGCCTTTACGACTCTTTCTTTATATTCTATATATCGCGCTCTTAACATACCTATTAACGAGTTATCATCAGCATTTTGATAGCGGTTAATATCAATGCTTTTAAAGTTGGTATAAGGGAAAAACTGTAAGATTGGCGCATTTTCAAGATCACCAGGTAAAATAAAACGTCCTGGCTGAATCACTGACAAGCCCATCTCATGGCGAAAATGAAGTAACAATTGAGTATATTCGGTGGCCAATTCGGCTAACTTTTCTTCATCGACAATTTCAAAAGGGTCTAATTGATTAATTTTATCAATCAAAGGTTGAGATTTCTCATGCCTCACTGATTCAGTTAACAATAAATTAGTTGCTTCGCTCCACTCTTCAAATGTTTGATTTAATAAAGGTAAATCAAGTAACCACTCGCCAGGGTAATCAGTAATATCTACATATAAAGTCGCGGTATCTGTTGCAAACTTTAACAATGAATCTTTAGGTTGGTAGCGAATAGCTAACCTCAATTCACTTATACCGTGGGTTGGCTCTGGCCATGATGGTGGTTCTTGTGTAAAAGCAGACATTGATTTTTCATAAGCAAAACGAGGCACATGCAAAGATTTTTGTGGCACTCTCTTCGCTGCAATAAATCGACCTTGATGGATCACATTAAAGAAATCTAATTTAGATTGACTGTTTTCATTCACTAATTGGTTAACAAACGAAGTAATAAAAGCCGTTTTCCCACTTCTACTTAGGCCTGTTACTGCAAGGTTTATATGTTTATCGAAAGTTCGATTGACGAGTTGATTGGCTTTTTGTTTGAAAACATTGAGAGTTTCATTATTAATAAATGCCATAAAAGAACGTACTCACTTATGTTTTGAATAATGTTTTGAATAATTTTTTAAATAATACTTAAAATTATTATTAGTATTCTTCGAGTTATCGCTTGGTCGTAATACTAACGATTTATTTATTAACTTCACAGTATTTTGAGTGGAAATATAAAAGAAATAAACGTTTGATCTTTATACAATAAAAAAGCGGCTTAAGCCGCTTATTTTTATATCAAATATCGATATTTTATTATAAGTTATTTATCTCTCTCGAAACGGTAAACTCTGGAGAAGTCACATATCGTTCAATCTGACGAAGTTCTTTTTCTAAAGTCGTAAACTTACGTCTTATATCGTGAAATGCCTGCTTAGGTGGCTCCCCAGCTTGCCAAATACGAGACTTAACTTTAATTGATTCCGATGAAAAATCATGTTCCTTTGGCTTTTCTGAAGCAGAAGTATGTTGTTTAACTTTATCTGAAACAGAAGCTGAGCCAGCTTTGATATTTTTCTTATCTAAGATAAACCATGCAGCAATGTATATTACGACAAACCAGCCCATACCAAGTAACACACCTGAAACCACTAAGATACGAACTAACCACGTTTCCCAACCAAAATAATCAGCTAAACCTGCGCAAACACCTGCGATTTTACCTTGGCTTGGGTTACGATATAACTCACCTCGGCATTTGTTTGTCATACTTTATTCCTCCAGTCTGGCGTTTCAGCATCTAGGATTGCTTCTAAAGTTTTAATTCTATCGGTCATTTTATCCGCTAATTCTGATAACTCTGATAACTGAATATATTCTTCTTCGCTAAATCCCTGGCTAATTTGTCGCTTACTCCGATAATGAAGAATTAACCAAATTGGCGCTACTACAATCATAAAAATAATGACGGGGGCTACGATAATCTCTTCCACGATACTTCTCCTTACTTATTACAGATCTTAGCTGAATTTTAGTTAATGACTTATTTAGATTTCTTAGCTGGCTTAGCTGGTTTCATTTTAGCCTTTAATTGCGCTAATTCATCATCAATATTTTCATCACCTTCTAAATCTGCAATTTCATCGGCGAGTGATTTACTGCCCATATCATATGCTTCGACTTGCGCTTCAATATCATCAATTTTTCGTTCGTAGCTATCAAAACGACTTAATGCATCATTGACTCGTTCGCTATCAATATTTTTCTTCACTTTTAAACGAGAGCTAGCTGTTTTTTCCCGCATTATAATGGCTTTTTGACGAGCTTTAGCATCTGCTAACTTATCTTGCAATTGTGAAATTTCACTTTGTAACTTAGTGATATGCTCATCAACATGAGAAAGTTCGTCAACAAGTCCTTCTGAATTTTCTTTACACTTTTTCTTTTCCATCAGTGCGGCACGAGCTAGATCATCACGACCTTTACTTAATGCTAATTCAGCTTTTTCTTGCCATTGCTCCGCATCATTTTCAAAACGTTTAGCTTGTCTTGAAAGATCTTTCTTATCAGCTAATGTTTTTGCTGATGATGAACGTACTTCAACTAAAGTATCTTCCATTTCCTGAATGATTAAGCGTACCATTTTTGCTGGATCTTCCGCTTTATCCAATAAACTGTTGATATTAGAGTTAATAATATCTGTAAATCTTGAAAAAACACCCATAACTACTTCCTCATTCAAATTAAATTTGTCTAACTGCCAAGATACTATTCATGTTTTAAGCCACTTTTATTTTAATTGCTAATACCTTGTTTTAACTAATTTTATTATATTATCAAAAAAGACTTTCATCCGCACGGTTAATAAAATACACTATTTGTTAGCCAAATAAACCAATAATTAGGTCAACAATGTCTCGCTTCAACCAACAAGATAATCTCATCGGTCAATCAAATAACTTTTTAGAAGTGATTGAGCAAATATCTCAAATAGCTCCTCTAAGTAAACCGGTACTAATTATTGGTGAACGTGGAACAGGAAAAGAGTTAGTGGCAGCACGTCTTCATTACCTTTCCAAGCGTTGGGATCAAAATTATTTAAAACTTAATTGCGCGGCATTAAATGAAAACTTATTAGAAAGTGAGCTCTTTGGCTATGACAGCGGTGCTTTTACAGGTGCTAGTAAGCGCCATGAAGGCCGTTTTGAGCGTGCTGATAAAGGCACGCTCTTTCTCGATGAAATAGCTAATACTTCAGGACTCATTCAAGAAAAGCTATTACGCGTGGTTGAATATGGTGAATTTGAACGTGTTGGTGGCTCTCGTACGATTAAAACCAATGCACGATTAATCGCGGCAACCAATGAAGACTTACCATCAATGGCTGACGCAGGTGAATTTCGAGCTGACTTATTAGACAGACTTGCATTTGATGTAATTACGTTACCGCCATTAAGAGAACGCATAGAAGACATAATGGTATTAGCAGAAAGTTTTGCTATTAATATGGCTCGCGAGCTTGAATTTGAGCTGTTTAGTGGTTTTACTGAAAAAGCAAAACGAGCCATGCTCGATTACGATTGGCCGGGCAATATTCGTGAATTAAAAAATGTTGTTGAACGTAGTGTTTATCGTTGTAACAACCCTCACTTACCTGTGCATGACTTAGTTATTGACCCATTTGAATCACCGTACCGCCCAACTAAACGGGTAAAAACTCAAGATAGAGTCATAAGCCAACCACTTGTATCACCAGCCGTAGCATCTGAAGAAATCAGTGAAAAACCAGAGAAAATGGCCACAAGTTTAAAACAAAATTTTGAATTTCCATTATCATTAAAATCATTATCACAAAATTATGAAGTAGATCTGATCAAATCTGCATTAGAAAATTGTCAATACAATCAAAAGAAAACGGCTGATGCGTTAGAATTGACCTATCATCAATTAAGAGGATATTTGAAAAAATATAATTTACTTGATAGTAGTGCAAACGAAGAAGATTAAGGACTTAACTGTGGCGTGTTACATTTCACCTCAGAAAATACAGATGGTGCTATTTATCGTGATGTGCTCAGGATTATTCGCTTGTAATTCAGAAAACAAAGCATCGTTAAGTGCTAATAGTATTATTTATTGTAGTGAAGGTGCACCTGAAATATTTAACCCGCAATTGGTTACTTCTGGTGTAACTATCGATGCAACCTCAAAACAATTATATAACCAGTTAATCACTTTTAATGCGCAAAATAATAGTATTTCACCTTCTTTAGCCAAGTCATGGCATGTGACTCGTGATAATAAAAAAATCACTTTTTATTTAAGAAAAAATGTCAACTTTCATCAAACTGAATTTTTTACTCCGACGAGAACAATGAATGCCGATGACGTGTTATTTAGTTTTAATCGGATATTAAGTGAAGACCATCTTTTTCATCAAGTGTCAGGAGGAAGATACCCTTTTTTTCAAAGTGTTGGATTTTCTGATCTGATCCAATCAATAGAGCGCATTAATGATTACACAATACGATTTACCCTTAATAGAGCTGACAGTTCTTTTTTAGCGAATTTAGCGAGTGATTTTTCGGTAATTCTTTCTAAGGAATATGCTGATCAATTAGTAAAGCAAGATCAAATGGAAAACATTGATTTTCAGCCCATAGGTACAGGGCCATTTAAACTAAAAGAATATCGAGCAGGTTCATTTATTCGTTATAACCCTCATGAACAATATTGGGGGAATAATACGACATTAAAGCAATTAGTTTTTGACATTACCCCCAGCAACACCGGACGATTAACTAAACTACTCGCAGGTGAATGCGACATTGTTGCTTATCCCATTGCCCACGAAAAAATAGCTCAAAACCCAAAGCTCGCCCTTAATGAGGTTACCGCGTTTAATATTGGCTATTTAGGTTTTAATACTGCTAAATTTCCTTTTGATAATAAAATAGTGAGAAAAGCCGTTGCGCATGCCATAGACAGACAAGCCATATTAGATACAGTCTATTTTGGTGATGCAAAAGCAGAGGCTGCAACAACAATATTACCCCCCTCTTCTTGGGCGTATGATAAAACGATCCCTGTAATTGAATATTCCATCGTTACAGCATCAGGATTATAGGCTCGCTGTACTGGCATTGCCCATAAATCAATGGTAAAACCATCAGATAGTCCAGCTTCAATTAATAGTTGT
>JAQWHO010000230.1 GCA_029249355.1 Thalassotalea sp. | reverse complement strand
TAATTGTTGTGCTTGTTTAAATTGTCTAAGCATATCCATTTGCGCTTCTAAATCATCTTCAGGGATACGCAAAAGCACTTGCCTTAATTCTGCAGAATAACTTGATAATTCAGGCGGATTATTAAGTAATTTTGGGTCAATTAATTCATCTAATAAAATAGGATATTTAGCGATATGTTCAGCAAGCCAACTACTTGCTTGGCAGAGCTTAACTAAGTGCTTAAGTGCACCTTCATTTTCGTACAGCAATTCTAAATAGGCCGTTCTCGTGACAATTTTAGTTAATAGCCAAGTAATACGCTCAAGCGTAACTTCATTACCCTTAATATTTACAATATGACTAATGAGGATAGGAACAAGTTTACTTAATATTTGACGTCCTCTATTTCCAATAGATCGTTGCTTAAAATCACTTTTTAAATCAACAAGTAATTGCCACGTTTTCTCTGCATGCCAATCAGGCTGATTCGATGAAATCCATTCCACAGACTCATCATCTGGCCAGTCACTTTCCCACAACGTGACCCATTGATCATTTTCCATTTGATGATTAGGACTTTCTTCGCCAATCAACACAATAAACTCTTGGTGTACGGCACTGGTGAGTTGTTGTAAATAATCTAAAAAGCTCGTCCAGGTGGGGAACGTTTCATCACCGAGTACATGTAAAATTCTTGCTTGATCTAATGGTGCATCTGGTAGTGTTTGAGTTTGTTTATCATTCAGCGCTTGAATAATATTTTCAACGCGTCTCAAAAAACGATAAGCTTTTTCCAAAACTTGTTGGCTATGCAAAGATATTTCTTGGTGTGTGACCAAAATAGGTAACACCGTAAGTAGGTTTCGTTGTTGCAAATCTTTAATGCGGCCGCCACGGATCAATTGAAATACTTGTACAATAAACTCGACTTCTCGAATGCCTCCAGCCCCCAACTTTATATTTCCAATCAGTTTTTTCCGACGAACCTCTTGAGCGATCATCATTTTCATACGACGCAAACTGTCGATAACACTAAAATCTATATAACGCCGGTAAACAAAAGGTCTCAGTAAATCAGATAATTTTCCGTGATATTTTCCTTCGCCAATTAATCGCGCTTTCAGCATGGCATAACGTTCCCAATCACGCCCTTGCTCTTGGTAATAATCTTCCATAGCATTAAAGGTTAAAACTAAGGGACCACTTTCTCCAAAAGGGCGTAAGCGCATGTCTACGCGATAAACAAAGCCGTCTTCTGTTTTTTGATGTAATGCGGTAATTAACTTTTGCCCTAAACGAGTAAAAAACAATTGATTATCAATGCTGCGTCTTGCACCAATAGTTTCCCCAGTTTCAGGGTAAACAAAAATCAGATCTATATCTGACGAAAAGTTAAGCTCTTTACCGCCTAGTTTTCCCATGCCATAGACTAATAAAGGCTGTATTTCGCCTTCTTTATTCGCTGGTTTCCCCCATTTTTCATGACAAAAATTACTTAACCAATCGAGTGCTTCTAAAATCAAGGCATCTGCTAATTCAGACAAACGTTTTAACGATTCATCTAGTGAAATATTAAGGACTAAATCGGCAGTAGCAATACACACCATTTGCTCTAATCGAAACAAACGTAATTGACGATGCAATTCATCTTCAGTTTGGCATTGATGTAATTGCTTCTTAAGTAAAGCTTGATAATTAGGCGTTTCTTTTTGATAAACGTTTTCTGTTACAAATAAATTGATAACTGTTTCTGGTGCTTGTAACGCGCTGCGTAAAACAAAATCGCTTAAGGTAAGTACATGTTTAAAATCAGCTAAAGCCTGAGCACTAGCCGTTTGATTAACCTGTTGAGAAAATTCTGGATATTGACTACTGAATTGTTGCCAACTGAATTTTTGTTGATTTTCTAAACACGAAAGAAATGATTTACGAAATAATGTTGTCACTCAAGCCTCTACTTACTAAAATTGCGCAATACTATATTTCAATACCACATATGCTCATATAGATATCACATAACTTAACTATATATGATGAGCAAACAAATCAATAGACATATTATGTCATCAATGGTATTAGTATATAAAAATCGGTAAGAAATTGAATACAGAGTTTATTTTTAGTTACACTAAATTCAATATGAATTATTCAATTATCTTTAATTTTCACCATAGCATTTTTGAGGGACATATGGCAGAAATGCAACACTATAAAAAATTGTTATTTGGCTTTTTATTGATCTTGGCAGGATGTTCAGATCCTGTAAAAGAACAAATAACACAACAAATGCCGATTACCGAGCAAAGAATTATACAACTTGGTAATGCCTTAGATGAAGGCCAAGTGAGAAACGCTAATTTAATTAAGCAATATGCCAGTAAATTACGCAGTTCTAAACCTGATCTTTCTGCATTAATTAATGAATTCTCTAAAGATGCGACTCAACAGAGTCCTATGTTTTTAGCCTTGAAAGAACGCTTAAATACGGTAAAAACTCAACCGAATATGTTTGCAAATAATCAAGCAATTTTTGATGAGTTACTCAATATCTATCAAGCGGCAGATCCTGTACTTTATTCCGACGCATTAAGCGACCCTTTAAATGTGCTAGCTGATATGTCAGATGGTGCTTTACCTCGGGTTAATTCGTTATCCAAAGCGCAAAGTCAACAAGCGAATAATGCGCAAGATTTTGGTACCGGCGAACAACTTATTGGTAACCCAAGTTACGGACAATGGACTACCGGCAGTAACGGTATGTCATTTTGGGCGTGGTATGGTATGTATTCGATGATGGGGGATTTATTTGGCTCTCGTCGCGTTAATTATAATGATTGGGGAAGTCGCAGAAACTACAGTTATTATAATGATTATGGCCGTACGCGTTACAGTTCACCAAATCAATTACGCAAACAAACACAGCTTGATACGCGCACGAGAAAATCTTTTGAGAGCAAAGGTCAAAAGTATACGAGTGCTTACAGTAAAAACCGCACAGGCTCTTCAAGTTTATCAGGACAGAGTAAAACAGCACAAACCAGTGCGAAGCGGTTTAGTTCTAATACATCAAGTAAAAGCAGTTATGCGAAAAAATCTACTACATCAAAAAATGCTAGCTTTCGCAACAGTTCAAGCACCACTTCTCGTAGCTTTAGACGTGGCAAATAACGAGAAGAGATCAAGGAAATATTATGAATACATTGTTTGAAATAACCGGTTTAAGTCAAGAGTTAGCCATTTATTTAGCCATCGATATTACTATCGCAATTTTGTTACTTGGAGCAATGAAATTTGTTTCAGGCTTATCTGCGAAGGTTAATGCCACCGATGAATTATCGAAAGAAGATAACTTTGCCTTTGGTATTAGTGTCGCTGGTAGTATTGCCGCTTTAGGTATTGTATTAACTGGCGCTATCACTGGCGAAAATGCACCAAGCTATCAAATGGAAATTATTGGGATGCTTTCCTACGGTATCCTCGGCTTAATTTTAATTAAAGTGGGCCGTGTGATACATGACCGTTTAGCACTAAATGAAATTGATAAAACCGAACAAATTAAAGCACGCAATATCACAGTTGGCTTAGTGGATGCAGCAGGAGTTATTGCAACAGCAATCGTCATCCGCGCTGTTTTATTATGGGTTAATGGCATTGATGTAAATACCTTTGTTGCAATTATTGCTGGTTTTGTTGTGTCTCAAACCATGTTGGTATTAGTAACTCGTATTAAAGAACGTCAATACGCAAAGAATAATCAAGATGACAGCATGCAAGAAGCATTTGCTAACGGTCAAGTTGCTCTAGCAATTCGTTATGCGGGACAAGTTATCAGCACGGCTTTAGCCGTTACCGCAGCGAGTCACTTTTTAGAATATAACCCTGAAACGCTTGTTTCTACGTTAATTGCTTGGTTAGTTTTTAGTGTATTAATGACTGTACTCGTTTCGCTATTAACCACCATCGCAAAAAGCATTGTGCTTTGGGGAATTAACTTAGTTGAAGAAGTTGATCAACAACATAACATTGGTGTTGCTAGTGTTGAAATGGCGATAAGTATTTCTATCGCACTTATTTTAACCGCTTTGATGGCATAAAATTAGTCTAAATATAATTGGTGAATAATCCTCAACAGTCTCACGTGAATAAGCAACAAGTCGCTAATAAACAATTAATTTGGCATGACATGCTGCTTATTATCACGATGGCAGTATTGGCCGGTTGTGGCCTTATATACGAATATTTATTATCCCATTACGCAGGTCGAGTTTTAGGCGTGATGGAAAGTGCTATCTATACCATGATAGGACTGATGATAGTTTCTATGGGGCTTGGCGCCTTTGCCGCTCGAAAAATAAAGTGTGCGTTTAACGGCTTTGTCTGGCTTGAATTAATTATTGCTTTTTTAGGTACAACGGCAATTATCATTATTGCCAGTTTAATCGCCATTACCCAGCTACTTCCACAAATTATTGCTGATACGTTTTCTCTTCCTCCTGATGCCCTACCCCGCGGTGGTTTTTTCAAGCAATTAAGTTTTTTAGCATTTAACAGCCCTTATTTTTTCGGTTTATTGCTCGGTTTTTTTATCGGTATGGAAATTCCATTAATTGCAAAAATACGTGAACAAATTCATCAAAAACATTTAGCGAATAATTTAGGCACAATCTACGGCGCTGACTATATTGGTGCAGGTATCGGCGCAGCTATTTGGGTATTATTTTTATTAACGATTGATATCAGTAAAGCAAGTGCGTTAACCGCAGCGCTTAATTTAATTGCCGGCTTTGTCTTTATCTTTTTTTATTGGCAACAGCTTAATTGGAAAAAGTTACTCGTTGCTCTTCACTGTCTTTTACTTATCGCCATTATTTTTATTTTCAATCTAGGCAACAACTGGTTAAATCAATTAAGTAACTTATTGTATTTAGACAACGTGGTTTATACCGATAAGACACGTTATCAGCAACTGACTTTTACCGAACGTCAAATGGGGCTTGAGCAGCAACCTATAATTAATTTTTACCTCAATGGTCGATTGCAGTTTTCATCTTCAGATGAACATATTTATCATAACTATTTGGTTGCGCCTGCATTGGCGGGCTCTGCCAGACAAGAAAACATTTTAATTATTGGTGGTGGTGATGGCTTAGCGTTACGAGATGTTTTAGCTTGGCGACCAAAACATGTGACATTAATCGATTTAGATCACGAATTGATTGAACTATTTAATCACCCAAACAAAAAATTACCGTCGGCTCTTGCTCAGAAAATAAGTCGGTTAAATCAAAATAGTCTTTCTCAGCCTAATGTCGAATTAATTTATAGTGACGCATTTATTGCAATAGATGATTTATTAAAACAGCATAAATCATTCGATAGTATTATTGTTGATTTGCCCGATCCCAGCCACCCTGATTTAAATAAACTTTATTCTGTAAATTTTTACGCTCGATTAAAGCAATTGCTCGCAGGTGATGGCCTAATAGCCATTCAATCGACCAGCCCTTATCATGCAAAAGACGCTTTTATATCGATAGGAAAAACCGTTAAGGCCGCAGAATTCAACCATGTGCAGCAATATCACGACAATGTGCCAAGTTTTGGTGAGTGGGGTTGGACAATAGCCTCAAAGGTTGGGTTAAGCCCATTAGAAAGATTGACCGCTCTCGATAAATTTCAAGTTCAACAACAATGGCTAACATTAACTATGTTGATTGGTTCTTTTGAATTTTCTAATGGCTTTTATCAACAACAAAATGAAATACCGATTAATTACTTAGGTAACCATACTATTTACCAGCTGCATCAAAAAGCATGGCGTGATCAGCAAGGGCTTGAAAATGCTTATGCACAATAATATATAAGTAGAGTATGAGTAAGCATATTAAGAATGAATTAAAAAAAATATAAAACATCACTTGACATATTATGTCATAGTGCTAAATTTACCACATCGACATAATATGTCGCCGGGTTAATTAAAGAAATTATAATGACCCTTTGATAAAACATGAGGAACAACATGAATATTCACAAAATTGCGAACCACTTGAATGCATTGGCAGACAATTCAGAAACCGGGATGGTTTTTGATTGCCAACCTATTTCAGGCGAGGTTGATGTATTACAAATTACCGTTATCGGCCGAGAAGAATTACCGGTGTTTGTATCAGTAACCGATGATCAAATTCTTTGTATTACCTATTTATGGGGAACTGAAGAAGTTAAACCTGAATGCTTAGCTGAAATGCACGAAAGCATGCTAGAGATGAATATCCCTATGCCGCTGTCTTCATTTTCAAAAATTGGCGACAAGTATGTAATCTTCGGCGCATTATCAATAGGTTCAACCTTTGATGATATTGAACATGAGCTCGCAGTTTTAAATAACAACGCCATCGAAGTCATCGATGATATGAGCGACTATTTAGTTTAAGTAACCACTTTTTTGGAGTATTAATATGAGCATTTTTAAAAAAATTATGACCGCTATCCGTGGTGGTGCATCTGAAGTTGGTGAAACCATTGTTGATGCAAACGCGACTCGAATTTTTGAACAAGAAATTCGTGATGCTGAAAACCATTTAACAAAAGCAAAACGCGATTTAACCGGCGTAATGGCACAGCAAATGGCATCAAGCCGTGATGTTGAACGCATCAAACGTGAAATCACTGAACATGAAGGTTATGCCGTTCAAGCTTTAGAAAAAGGTGATGAAGCCTTAGCACTTGCTGTTGCTGAGAAAATTTCTACATTAGAAAATGAATTAACAACTCAACAGCAAGCACTTGATAGCTTTGAAGGTAACGCTAATCGCTTAAAAGAGTTAGTGAAAAAGAGTGAACGCCAAGTACAAGAATATAAACGTCAACTTTCTAT
The DNA here is from genome assembly GCA_029249355.1 of Thalassotalea sp. Taxonomy (GTDB): domain Bacteria; phylum Pseudomonadota; class Gammaproteobacteria; order Enterobacterales; family Alteromonadaceae; genus Thalassotalea_H. The sequence goes on along the minus strand of JAQWHO010000230.1, from coordinate 6,284 downwards.
GGTTAAAACCACAGAAAGCGTACAAAAAGCTACTTCTGCAATTACTGATAACTTTTCATCAAGTAACTCTAAGTTACTTAATGCTAAAGACTCTTTAGAGCGCATCAAAGCGAAGCAACAAAAATTTGATGACCGCATGAAAGCGGCTGAAGTTTTAGAGTCTGAAAATTCAGACAACTCACTTGAAGCTCAACTAAAGCAAGCTGGAATTGGCGCAAGTGATAACAATGCTAATTCGGTATTAGAGCGTTTAAAAGCGAAACAAAAGTAATATTATTCATGTATACCAACCGTCTACTAGAACTTTTTCTAGTAGACGGTAATATGACTTATACTGAGCAAAAATAAAATAAGCTGGAATAACAATGAGCTTTTTTAAAAAAATATTCAAAAAAGATGAAACCGCCCGCCAAGTCAATAAAGTAAATGATTTACTCAAAGGCGATATTATTGTTTTAACAGACAGTTTCGCGCTTCCTGAAAACCTCCGAAATCAACAATTTCAAGTGACAGAAGTTAACAGCTATGAATTTGAAAGCCGTGTTGATACCGAATGGGTTTTAGCTGGCAATGACGACACTGAGCTTTATTTAACATTAGATATTGATGATAGAACTTATCTGAAACTTTCATTAAAAATACAACATGAAGATGTTGAAACCTTATTTGACCTTGATGAATTTTCTACTATTTTTGATGAGCCCGGCGAAGCCTTTTTAACGCGAAAAAACGATAGTAGTTTATCGCAAGGTTGGACGAGCGATCAGTATCAACAATCTATTTTTTCAACCGTTGGCTATTTTCATCGTAAAGATCATCGCAGCGAAAACTTATCTGCTTATGAAGGTAAAGAATCGGGTGAGCAATTTGAACTGTATCAGTTGCTTGATAAAGAACAATCGCGAGGCATTGAATTAGAGGTTTGGCAAGACGGTGACACCGACATATTTTTAACCTTTTATCGACCAACAACAGACATTATCGACATGTTTCCGGGAAGTTAATTGTGAGCAGAAAAATACCTGACAAATGGCAATCATCCGTTAAAGCGGCAAAGGCAACCCAAGTTGCCTTTGACATGGATGAAAAAATTCAGCTAGATATCAGAAAAGAAGCACTTGAAGCTGGCCTTAGTCCTTCAGATAAAATAAGAGATATTTTAGGACTACCGGTTAACAAAAGACCTAAAAGACCAAGACTTACTGTCAGCTTATCCGCGGACGATTACGTTGCTCTCGCTGAAAAATATCAGTTAGATCCAGAACAACAACTGGAAATTAAAAAGAAATTAATGGATGATTTAATTCTCTACGTTAGCCAAAAATAATAAAGTGCTCCTATGAAACCTTCTTTAAAGTCTTACACCATTGATGAATTTGGTGTTAAAAACTATAATTCGTTTTACTTATTACTTATCACCATCGCCGTACTTTATGGCGTAATAGCAGCCCTTGCTTTTCCTTTATATCAATACGAACTCGCCTCAGAACACAGTAATATCAAATCATACAAAGACGCATTTTGGACCCTACAAATGAGTGCCAGCACAATCGGGTTTGGTGATTTTTATCCTGTTACATTACACGGACGAATTATTGTTGCAGCCATGTTTTATATTGGTGTAGGTATGGTGGGTTTTGTTGGTGCGCAATTTGTGAATAAATTTGTTGGCTTTTCGGATACTAATGTAAAAAACAGGGAGTTAAGAAAACAAAATAAAGAGTTACTTGAGCACAATAAACAATTAGAGAAAAAGATAGATAAGTTAGTGGAGAAAGTAGAAGAAATAATTATTCAAAAACAATAATCACATTTCTTGTCACTATCACTATTTGAATTGATAATATTTATGGCGTACTCTTAACGTTAATACTCTGATATTTAATACTTAAAAATTTATAAAGGAAATATTTATGTTAACTAGAACATTATTGACAGTAACATTTGTCGCACTAGTTACTGGTTGTGCAAGCTCAGACACAATGGATCAACAAGTAAGCACGCTTTCAAATAAAGTCGACAAACTTACCATGGAAATTTCTAAGCTGAATGCTCAACAAGATAAAAATACAGCCGCGATCAATGCACTAAAAGAAGCAAGCGATAAAAATAATCAGCGTATGGATAACATCGCTAAAAGTTATAAAAAATAACTTAATTCAAAAGTTGGCTAATATAAAAAATGAGCTAAAATGAATAAGATAATTAGCTCATTTTCTTAATCTGTTTTAATCTTCAACAGTATTAGGTTTGAATAAAGGAATTCATCATATTTCTTCAACTGGTAAAATCACTATTTTGATCACAGAATAAAAATGCTGAACAAGTAAATTACTTGTATTTTGAAGAATCACAGCAGCAAACTGAACTAGAAGATGAAAATGTCAAAACAGCTACAACTTCCCCTCCTCTTAACGAAATAAAAATAACGACTCAATTTAGTGAATTAGCTAATAAATTTTCTGATTACTTATTTGGTACATCTTCTAATCACCAACAGCACGATGAATTAAGTCTATTTGTTGAGTCAGAAATTGAGAAATTGCTCGACCCCCCCAAAGAGCTAGTAAAATCGTTGCCTTTATTACCACTGTCTTTAACAACTCTTATCGATGAACTAAAAAGTGATGAATTTAATACAGGGCTACTTATTGGTATTATCAATAAAGAACCTATGGTTGCCGCTAAAGTTATAGAACTCGCTAATTCAGCTAAATATAATCATCACAATAAAGAAATTACTGAATTAAAATCGGCTTTCATGACCATTGGAGCTAATGGCTTGAGCGAAGGGATTTTTGTTAATTATTTAAAACAAATGACACCAACATCCAATGTTTACTTTAGACAGTATGGTGAAAAAATTTGGTTACATAGCCTTGAAACGGGCAATAATTGTCAAAATCTACTTATTCTGAATAAATCTCCAGCTGATAGCGCAACCGCCTATTTAATCGGTTTAATTCTAAACTTAGGTGCGATGGTAGTATTTCAACTACTGATCCAAGCCTTTAGTTTTGTGAACCCTAATTGTACGCCCGATTCCAAGGCCTTTAAATCCATACTAAAAAAATACTCGCCTCGCATTACTTATCAAATAGCAAGGTTTTGGCAATTACCAGAAAAAGTAACGCAAACACTGAGATTACAATTAAACATTACTGATGAAGTGTCTTTAGCTAATATTTCAAATAAATATCCGCTGGCTGGTTTTACTTTCGAAGCTAATGCAATCAGCCAAATAAAACTGTTGTTTCAAGAAAAGAAAATAGCGGAAGAAGAAATAAAAGAGATATCACAAACGCTGCTTTATTCAGCAGAATCTAGAGCTTTGTTATCTAAAATATTAATTGAACAGTTATCAGAGAGTTAAAGACTCAACTAGGCCACTTGGCTTTTTTAGTCGTTGATTAATGAATTTTATATGCTGCTCATTTTCTTTGACGAACTGAACAACGGCAGGGGTAATAAAGTTTTTGCCAATATTTTCATCTTCAGTCAAAGGCGTATGAATTTCTATTAACTTACTTCCATCAGGTTCGTATGACATTTTGATTGGCTGCTCAACAATACGAACCTGTGTACCAACCTTAACATTATTAAAAAGCCATTCAATATCATCAGCATACATTCGAATACACCCTGAGCTTGCTCGCATTCCAATACCCATGCGTTTATTTGTACCATGAATAAGATACTCACTACTCGCCAATCGAAGCGCATATTTACCAAAGGGATTATCAGGCCCAGCGGGAATAACTTTAGCCATTTCTTTACCGTGCTCTTTTTTATATCGTTCACGCATCTCTTGAGGCGGTGTCCAAGTAGGATCTTTACGTTTATCACCGATATAACTAATGACTCTTGGTGTTGATAAACCTTGTCGACCAATGCCAACAGGGAAAACATATACTAAGGATTCATTAGGTGGAAAATAATAAAGTCGTAATTCAGCCAAATTTACGACAATACCTTTACGTTCGGCATAAGGTAAAAGCATTTGTTTAGGAATTTCGAGCACAGTGCCTTTTTCAGGAAGAAATGGGTCAATATTGGGGTTAGCGGCAATTAACGACAAAAGTCCAACATTGTGATATTCACTTAACGCTTGAAAAAAATCGCCCTGCTCAACTTGATATCGAATCGGCTCACCTATTAACTTTGAATTTTCATCCGGTAATTGATAGACACTGGCAATACTATTTATGACGAAAAGCGCATATAAAAGCAGGAAAAAACTAATCGGCTTGAAAATTCCAAACATATTACGCTAACCAGTAAGCTGGCAAAGATATCGCTAAGTTTTTACTGTGAGTTAATGCGATGAGTAAATTTTCTACTTTGCTTTCTTGCCAATCTAAAATTTTCTTATTATTTGATTCGTTAATTAACTCTATTTTTTCAAGTTGTTGTTTTATAATCCATAAACTCTGTAATTCTCGTAAGCCTGTTTGTATATCTTGAAGTGGCATACGATAGTCGCTTCGTTGTTTTTCATCAAAAAAACAACCAAACCAATTCCCTGTTAACAAGCTACGGTGTAATAATTTACGTTGTGCCAAATACTGTTCAGCATCAAGTGTAGTTAACTTCGACATTGCATTTGTGAGTAAGGCTAAACTTTCAGACAATTTCTTTTTCGCAAAAGGGATTAAAGGCGCTTGTGTAGAATTAACAAAATACTGTTGATGATGATTACTAGTAATAAATCGCAACAACGCTAATAACAACAAATTGAAGCGCTCGCTATGTAATAGCTCAGTCACCATTTCTTTATCTGGAAAACGTCGTTTTTCTAATTTAAGTTGCTCAATTAATTGTTCACTATAATCTAGTTTTTTTCGATAATTACCTGTTTTGGTCATCAACTCTTTAAAATAAATAGCACTGTCGACCCATGCAAATAATTGAATAAAGTAACTTAACTCATTCCTTATTTCTAAGCTCTGTGCGGTTAATTTATCGTCAAACAACCAAAAGCCTTGTCTTAACAAAGCGAGTACATCAACAAATTCAGCTAATTTTAATAGGCTTTTGTTTGCAAGGTATTGATCTACTGCTGTTTGTATTTGACTTAAACAGTGATTAACCCCATCAACAAAACATGCTTCAATATTTTCAGCATTACTGTGTAAGTCTAATTCGGGCTCTAACTCCTCTATCTGCTGTTTATTAAAGAATAAACGATAGCCTCTTGCCGCTTTACTTTGTGTGCCAGGTCTTAACGATATAGCATTAAATAAATATTGCGCGAGCGTAAATAATCCATGTTTATCACCAGAAACTAATTCAAGTTCTAACTCACAAATATCAATACTTCGACCGCTTGAAGAAATAGAGCCTTGATCAAATGCTAGTTCAATAACACTATTCTCAAGAGTGATTAGCCAAGTTTCACGCGTAAAATCGGTATTAAATAATGGAATGAGTTGCGCTTGTAATCTTTGAGCGTCTTCACTGTTTGGCCAAATTTCTGTTGGAAATAAAGCAAGTTCAGGAAATGATGACGTTATATCAACATTGTATTCAGGCCGTTGATGTAGCCCCCCAATAACAATGCCGACTGTTTTTATGGTTTGTTCAATATGGCTGCCACAAATTCTGATCCGCAGTCCCATATCTAAATGACGAAGGGCAAGCTCTGCCGTGTCAAAATAGCAATTTGATAAATGCTTAACGTTGTGTGAAAAAGATAATTCTCTTTCTTTTAATAAGCTAAAAACTTTTGCTGAAACATCATCGCTTAACGTTAAATACTTAAGCTCGACTTCTGTACTCATACTTACCTTTATCGTGTTTTACGACATAAATGTATTCTAAGAGTTTAACCTTACAAAAGCTGTTTGAATGAAGCAATATTTTTCGCTTGCTATCGTCGCGACAAACCCCTAATATTTTCCATCTGAATATAGATTTTTTGGTAACTAAATGAAAATAATAAAATGTTTGCTCGCTAGCTTTCTCATTATCTCAAGCTTTCTTGTCTCTGCTGAGGAAGAAACTACGCAAACAACAGAAGAAAACCGTATTGCCGCCTACATTTCAGATGACTTATTTATTTATATGCATGCGGGTCCAGGCAATAATTATCGCATACTAGGTAGTATTAATGCTGGTGATGAAGTCGCAATGACAGGTGAAACTGCTAACGGTTACACACAAATCATCGACAACAAAAACAGAGAGACATGGGTTGAATCTAAATATGTGAGCACAACTCCAGGACTTAGAGCTGCTATTGCCGAGCTCAATGGTAAACTTGCGAGTAATGAAGATAGTAGCTT
>JAQWHO010000229.1 GCA_029249355.1 Thalassotalea sp. | reverse complement strand
GGGAAGAAATTTTGTTATCTTGGTTACTGATGAATGAGATCTGTGTGAACATGAAAATGCATCATTTACATATATATCACCAAATTTAGATAAAATTTTAGCAAATTCCTCATTGTTTTGTTCTTCCTCTTCATAAAATCTTATATTTTCAAGTAAAACAATTTTTTCACCTTTGTTTGAAAATAATAAATTTGGATTAATTTTGAAATTAGACCCTTTGGTAGCTCAAATTATTGCTGTAGAAAATTTTAACCACTTCACTACTAGCGATGTCCGATCAGCATATTTGGCTCTGAAGAATGATCCTTCATTAGATCCAAATAGTGTTAGACGAAATAATTACGCAGAATTATTGAAGTTAGTAAAAAGAGGTTGGTTAAATAAAAAGTCATCAAATATAAAAGGTTTAACACGATTTAGTAAAACCGATTTGTTTGATGTAAGTAACTTATCCGTGAATAACTATAAACCCCATGCCTCCCCCACTGTTGATCATCATCAACATTTATTAACAAAACTAAAGCATTATAAGGCTGAACTCTTATTAAATATTGGTGAATCTGAAGCCTATAAAGAACTTTATTCAGAATTCCCTGAATTAGTAGATGATATTCAGCCTCAATATAATGCAGCCAGAGATAACAACACGAAAATATTAGGAAAGATTAAAGCTATTGAAAGCTTACTTTCGAAAGAAAAAAAAGTAGAGAGAATATGAAGTTAAGACAATGGCAAACGGAATGTATAGATTTAGCGCTTAAACGATACGCAAATGATAATAGTCACTTTTTAGCTCTAGCAACCCCTGGTGCTGGAAAAACGATGATGGCATCTGAGTTGACAGATCAATTATTGAAGAGTGACATGGCTGATTTGGTAATTTGTTTTTCACCTTCCTCTATTGTGGCAAAAGACTTTAGTGAAAGTTTGCAATTAAGAACGCAAGAGCGTTTTGACGGGCTGATTGGTGCTAAAGGAAGATCACTCACTTATCAAAATTTACAGTATTTAGATTCAACATTTTGGCAGTTATTTGAGCTATTTCGAGTATTTGTTATATTTGATGAAATACATCACTGTGCTGGTTCTAATGTTGATAATGCCAATGCATGGGGTGAGCAAATAATCTTAAATATTCAAGATAAGGCTAAGTACACATTGGCGTTAACAGGAACGCCTTGGCGCTCAGACGCTGCTCCTATCGTTCTTTCAACTTATATGCATCCTAGCAACAAAATATCATGTGATTACGTTTATGGGCTTGCGGAGGCTATTCAGGATAATGTTTGTCGTGTGCCGCAGATAATAGCTGTTGATAACAATAATATTTTGGTTGTTGATGGCGATGAAACTAATACGTTTACTAGCTTTAAATGTTTATTGTCGCAATCAATCATTCCGTATCAGGAAATAATTGAAAATGAAAAGGTAGTTAAATACGTAATTACTTCGGCGCAAAAAAAACTAAGTGCAATTAGAGCAATAAACGCTGACGCGGCAGGATTAATTGTTGCGTCATCTGTTGAGCATGCAAAACAGATTAGAGCCTTAATAAAAGACTGCTTTAACGAAAATGCCGTTGTAGTTACTTATCGAGAAAATGAACCAACGAGTATTATTCAACAATTTAGACATGCCCAAACTAAATGGATTATTTCCGTAGGGATGATAAGCGAGGGAACGAATATCCCTCGATTACAGGTTTGTTGTCATCTGACCAATATCAAAACTGAAATGCATTTTAGACAAATATTGGGGCGAATACTGAGAATGACTAGTTCTAAGAATCAAGAGGCTGTTATGTACATGCCTGCTGAGCCTAAGCTATTGGAATATGCATATCGAGTTAAGCAGGATGTTCCCTTTGAAGCTGATGTGGTTAAGTTTGAGAAGGTGAATAATCGTATAGAAGAGGATATTAGTGATGATGTTTCTGACACTGTTACTTTCGACAAGGTAAACAAAGTTAGCCCTACAACAAAACTGGAACTCGGTGGGTTTGATAACCATATTGAGCACCGAACCTTTGACATAACGAGTAAAACAGTTGAAGAACACTTTTTGACAAGCTCTTATGAAAAAGTCGTTAATATTTTTGGTCGATTTCAGCAAGAAGCTATCGCTTTAGGGCTGAGTGAGTTGAGGTAATTATGCTGTATGTTAAAAATGAGAGGTTTGAATGAAGCTATATGAAGTAATGATATTAACGATACCGGTTAAAATTTTTAATTTAATCATTGCCGTTATTCCTGCGTATTTTCTTTGGAATTGGATCATACCCGATATTTTTACATTGCCAGAAATTGGTCTACTTCAAATGACGGGGTTAATTATTTTAATTCAATGCATTATCAGTAAGGTTTTTTTTTCCGTTAATACTGATACGGTTTGAAGTAGAAATAGCTAATGAAATTCAAAGATGATTGACTTGAAAATAGTAATCCATCTTTATTGGTTAAGTTTTACAAAAAACCATCACTTTACGGCTAAGTGAATTGAGGTATTTATGCTGTCTATTGAAAAGTTTAAGTCACGTTTAATACGACCTAATCATCCTGATTGGTTACATGTTGGTGTCGATTCAAAAGATGAAAGCCAACTATACATTATTGTT
>JAQWHO010000228.1 GCA_029249355.1 Thalassotalea sp. | reverse complement strand
TATCTCAATATCATTTTTATTTAAAATAAGTGTATCTGGAGTATAGGGTAAACTTTTGCCTCTGAACTCATACTTAAACCCTTCAGGTTGACTACCATAACTTTCAATTGAATCGTTATATTCATGATGAAAACAGGCATCAAACTCCAACGTACTCTCACACATAATTACATTACTAACTTTTGAACTAGCAAATTTAAAAACATTTTTATTCGGTGAAGGCTTTCGTAAATTTCGAATATACATACAATAAACCAAATATTTTTATTGGTATTGAGTATAAACTAACTGAAACAAATAAACAATTTGTCACCATATGGTTTAATTGTTAATTAATTTCATGATTTAATTAAGGTTTTATATCTAATAAAATTTCATTTATGATTTTTATGTCAAGTTATGATTTAAATTTGTCACCTTATGGTTATATTATGTCAGCTTATGGTTTCAGCGACAGATTGCAGTCTTTGTTTGATATGTTCAGCTACTCGAAACGCATTCGCATAAATAGTAAAAGTGTAAGGTACACTTCCACCAGTAGGCATAAATGATCCGTCAGTCACGTAAAGATTGTTAACTTCATGTGCCTGACAATACTTATTTAACACGGATGTTTTAGGGTCATTACCAAAGCGACAACCACCTGCCATTAAGTTAGTAGGTGGCGAACTACTCACAGATGTTGAAATATTTTTAGCACCAAGCTGGGTAAGTAATTTCCGTCCTTTTTCAGCAAGGTATTCTCCAACAGTTAAATCATGTTCGTGACTTCCAACTCTAACCTTTGCAACAGGATCTCCCCATTTATCAGTTACTTCATCATCTAATGTAACAAAGCAGTTATCTGTGGGTAACCAATCATTAAAGACTTCAAACCTAAGAGTTTTGTAAGTATTAAATTCATTAAATATATTTTGTTTAAGTGCTTCACCCCAAACAAGTTCATCATTGCTATCCCATTGGCTACCACCTACACGAGCAATAGGATTTTGGTGAAATAAAAAGTCGATTGTGCCGCCTTTTGCTTTGCCATTTTTATTAGAACCTTGAAAGTCTTTATCATCAATTTGATACCAGTCTTGCAAAGCTCTATTAATAAATGGGCCAACCTGTTTAAGCTCTGCTTGTTGTTGCAGGGTGATATCATCAAAAAAGAAATCACCAGAACCCGTTCCGCCAGCACTAAAAATAAGGTTTTTTCCTACTTGGCCATTATTATTTGCCAAACCATTAGGGAATTTTTTACTTTTTGAGGAAAGTAATAAGCGAGAAGTTTCAACCGCTTGGCAAGCAATTACATATAATTTCGCGCTAACTTTTTGTTGTCGTCCTTGTCGGTCATAGTATTGCACGCCTGTAACTTTACCAGTTTCATCACTGTCAATATGATGCACTTTTGCATTGGCTATAATGGTTAAATTGCCGGTTGCAACCGCATGATTTAGCAACGCTGCTCTTCCACTGCCTTTAGCACCTGATGAGCAACCATAGCTACTACAATAACCTGAATATTCACAACTACTGCGTCCCATAGCCGGCTGAGAAAGCACGGCTCGTGGCACAGGCATTGAATGATAGCCTAATTCTTTTGCGCCTTTATCAATCCAACGAGAAACGGCATGTTCTGCAAGCGGAGGAAATGGAAAGTCTTTGGTAGAGCGAGGTTCTTGATGTGGATGTTCAACTACTTTTCCAGACACTCCAACATCACGTTCAACTTGTGCATAAAAAGGTTCAAGATCATCATAACTGATAGGCCAGTCAACAATATTGGCACCTTCTATTTCGCCAAATTCTGATTGCAAACGAAAATCAACAGGTTTTAATCGATGAAAATAGCCACTCATGAAATTAGAAGAGCCACCAACAACATTGCCATTCCAAAAAGACCAGCCTGAGTCACTAGTAGCTTCACCGTCCCAGTAGGTAGAACCATCATCTCGAACATACTCTTCTTCAATAACGTGCTGTTCATCTGTTAAATCGGGATTGTATGAATCACGCAAACTTATTGCTAACTCATCTTTATAAAACTCTTTTTCTGTGAGCCATGGGCCTTTTTCTAATATAAGCACTTTGACACCAGCGTTAGCTAATGTATAGGCAACAGGAGAAGCACCAGCACCACTTCCAACAATACAAATATCATAACTCATGCTTTTTTACTTCCTTGGCGCAATAGTGTTGAATGGCTTACCGTTAAGTCTTTACTTTCAATGATTTGAGCTTTTTTCATCGGCGTTATGCTACGAGTAGGTAATTCAAAATACCGTTTACCTTCAGGAGGTAAGGGAAACCCAGCTTGATGATTAATCCATTTCCAGCCAATTCCATCAGGATTACCACCATAAGCCGGTGGTGATAACATTGCCTCATATAAATTAAGAATCATCATATTTAGCCAATTTTTTCCTGCTTCAGATCGGCTAATAGCGCGAAGTGTGGTTTCTTTTTCTTCAAGACTTAATTCAATAAAGTTCACTTGTTGCTTACTTTGTGTATAACTATTTAGCCAGCCAACACCGCGATAAATAAAGTCTATTTCATCTTGAGCAGTAGGTTGTTCATGAACAAGTAGATAAAGATAAAAAGTTGCTTGAATGTCTTTTGCGCTTGGGCCAGATTCTGACGAAGGAAATAAATGATTAAACACTGAATCAAGTGTCTGCCACTCTAATTTGTTTAGTGCAGTCTGGTAAGCCGAAGGATAATTTTCTTTGCTCAAAGCGATAGTAGGTGCTGCGATAATTGCTGAAGCACCTGCGGCGGACTTTAATAACTTACGACGAGAAAATTTTTTAGTTAACCACTCTGGGGTTCGGTAGTTTTTAGAAAAGAATGACTCCATTAATCAGTCTCACTTTTTTTAATGTTTAATACGTTATTTTCGAGTTTCCATTTTTCAAGAAACATTAACCATTCTGTTCTTGAGTAATCATCTTCTGCCAATAATTGGGCAGTATCCTTAGACAAAATCATTTTGCCTGAGGCCGTTGAAACATACATATGCGGATAACCTAATGTTGGCGGAAGCGACTTCATAAACGCCTCATTTTCATTAGAATCACTTACGTTGATTTTAAGTACAACATACTCAGCATGAAGCTTTTTATAAATGTCAGGGTTCTTATCTAGAAAAGCATCCATTTTATGGCACCAAGCACACCAATTTCCGCCAATTTCAATTAACACATTACGTTTGGTTTCCTGAGCTAATTTAAGCGCTTGAGTGGCATCTTTAAAAGGGTCACGTGTATCATCGTAAACAGTGCTATAGAGCGGTAAGTTGTGTTTAATTTCATTTACCGATGTAGCAAACGCTAAAGGGTTAATAAAAAATGATACACAAAAGATAAAAATCGAAGCCTTCATATTATTTTCCAAAATTGATACTGCTAAACATGACCTTACATTCAACAACTATATTTCAAAATTCTTTCTCCGTCATTATGTCAATATGTGACTTTACCGATTATAATGCGCTCAATTATTTTACATAAAGAGAATATATCATGCGTCCAAGCGGCAGAACTTTAGGGCAAATTCGCCCAGTAACTATCACCCGTCAATTTACCGCTCATGCTGAAGGTTCCGTTTTAATTGAATTCGGCGATACTAAAGTTATTTGTACTGCGTCAGTTGAAGAAGGCGTTCCTCGTTTTCTAAAAGGCCAAGGCAAAGGTTGGGTAACCGCAGAATATGGTATGTTGCCTCGCTCAACACATACTCGTATGAGACGCGAAGCTGCTAGTGGCAAGCAAAGTGGTCGTACGTTAGAAATTTCACGTTTAATTGCTAGAGCATTAAGAGCGGCTGTTGATTTAAAAGCGCTAGGTGAAAATACTATAAGCGTTGATTGTGACGTTATTCAAGCCGATGGTGGCACAAGAACAGCTTCAATTACGGGTGCATGTGTTGCATTAGTCGATGCCTTAAATTATATGCGTGCTAAAGATATCATTAAAACGAACCCTTTAAAGCATATGATTG
>JAQWHO010000227.1 GCA_029249355.1 Thalassotalea sp. | reverse complement strand
AGGAAGAATACGAACAAACCACCGATTTTGAGTTAAGTACCTCATTTATTGATGAAGGTGGCGATGCAACAGTAGGAAAACTATTGCAATCAGTTTTTGAAGATGCAGTTCAAATGCGCGCATCAGATATTCACATCGAACCCGATGAACATTTATTACGTATTCGTCAGCGTATTGATGGCGTATTACAAGAAAACGTATTAAAAGAAAATAAAATTGCTTCGGCGATGGTGCTACGTTTAAAACTAATGGCAGGTCTAGATATTTCAGAGAAACGTCTACCGCAAGATGGTCGTTTTAATTTGCAAATTAAAGGGCATTCAATTGATGTTCGTATGTCTACCATGCCGGTTCAGCATGGTGAATCAGTGGTTATGCGTTTGCTTGACCAATCAGCAGGTTTATTATCGCTTGATGAAACGGGGATGCCAGCTGATCTAGTTGCCAGAGTACGACATCAAATTTCCCGTCCTCATGGCATGGTATTAGTAACAGGACCAACAGATAGTGGTAAAACGACTACTTTATACGGTGCATTGAGTGAACTGAATCTATCAAGTAAAAAAATTATTACTGTTGAAGACCCGGTTGAATATCGTTTACCTCGTGTTAATCAGGTGCAAGTTAATAGTAAAATTAACCTAACTTTTTCAGGGGTATTAAGAACAGCTTTACGTCAAGATCCCGATATTTTAATGGTTGGCGAAATGCGTGATCATGAAACAGTAGAAATTGGTTTGCGTGGCGCATTAACCGGTCACCTTGTGTTATCTACCTTACATACTAACGATGCTATTACTAGTGCATTACGTTTGATGGACATGGGCGCAGCTGGGTTCTTAGTAGGTAGTTCATTACGTGCCGTTATCGCTCAAAGATTAGTACGTCGGGTGTGCGATCAATGCCATGAAGAATATCAGCCAAGTAGCCAAGAAAAGCTATGGTTAACACATTTGGCGGGAGACGCGGTAAATGGTGCTACATTTAAACAAGGTAAAGGTTGTCAAACTTGTCAATATACGGGCTATAAAGGACGTATTGGTGTTTTCGAATTATTAGAAATGAATGAATCTATGATGGCGGCGCTAAAACGTGAAGATGCAGAAAGCTTTACTGAGCTTTCTAAAGCAAACCCTACTTTTACACCGTTAGCGGTTGCGGCATTCAATTATGCAAGCCAAGGTATCACTACGGTTGAAGAAGTACTACGCCTTGTTGAAATTATAGATGTTAAAGAGTAATTAAATGGCAGCTTTTAGCTATATAGGTCGAAACTCACAAGGAGCACAAGTAAAAGGCTCAATTGAAGCAGTCAATGCAAATGCAGTTGTCGAACAATTGTCACGCCAACAAATCGTGCCTGTTTCAATCGAAGAAGCAAAAAAAGTAAAGGATAGTTCTGGTGATCTTGCTCATATTGATATTGGTGATTTATTAGGGTTTTCTGCGATATCTCTTGATGATTTAATCGTTTTTTGTCGACAAATGTATGCCCTAGTTCGTTCAGGTGTGCCTATTTTACGAGCCATTAATGGTATGGCTGAATCGAGTAATTCTCCCAAACTCAAAGTGGCTTTAGCTGAAATAGCCAGCCAACTGGAAGGCGGTTATGAGCTTTCTTCGGCATTACATCAACATCCTAAATTATTTTCACCGCTTTTTGTTTCATTAGTCCATGTTGGTGAAAATACCGGACAACTCGACGAAGCATTTAGCAAGTTAGCCAGTTATTTTGAACGAGAACAAGACACCAGAAAACGTATAAAAACAGCGTTGCGTTACCCTTCGTTTGTATTAGGTGCGATCGCGATCGCGATTGTTATTCTAAATATTTTCGTTATTCCGACCTTTGCTAATATGTTTTCAAAACTAGGCGCTGATTTACCTTGGGCAACTAAAGCACTGATTTCTAGTTCAAATTTTTTCTTAGATTATTGGCCTCATTTACTTGTGGTATTTGTCGGTATTTTCTTTGGATTAAGGTCTTATTTGAAAACCAAAAAAGGCATGTATCAATGGGACAGAATTAAAACCAGGTTACCGATTGTTGGCTCTATTATTGAACGTTCAATTCTTTCTCGATTTTCACATAGTTTTTCTATTGTTCTAAAAGCTGGCGTGCCGATGACATCAGGCTTAACGCTTGTTTCCGATGCCGTGGATAATACTTACATGAGTGAAAAAATAATTACCATGCGAACCGGTATTGAAAGTGGCGAAAGTTT
>JAQWHO010000226.1 GCA_029249355.1 Thalassotalea sp. | reverse complement strand
CTACTCACTTCTCCTGCATCTTTAATCGGTAAAACATCAGAATAATGTGAGATTGAAACAGGCTTGTTTTGCGCTAAGTCATTAAGAATATCTGCACAATCATTACCAGTAACATCACTAACAAGTCGTACTAATTGCTCTTTATGTTGTGCATTTTCATCGCCTAATAGTTTTTCTCTTATTTTATCAAGTGCTTGGGCGAGGCGAGTTTCATCAGCGGGTTTTAATAAATAGTCATGCGCATGAACGTCAAAAGCTTTAAGGGCATATTGATCAAATGCAGTAACAAAAACAACCATAGGTAATTCAAGCCCTTGAGTCGCAATCTCTTTGACCACTTCAAACCCATCTAAACCAGGCATTTGGATATCTAAAAACATTAAGTCAGGTTGATATGCCCTAACGGCTTCAATAGCTTCTCGGCCATTACTACATTCTGTAATTAACTTTATATCTTTATGTTCTTGTAACCTTATCGCTAAACCTTTTCTGGCTAGGGTTTCATCATCGACGATAATAGTGGATAAGATTTTACTCATTGTGTAGTTCCAGTTTCAAACGGCATTCTTATATTTACTTTAACACCGTTAGGTTCATTATTGGAAACAACTAATGAAAATTCATTGCCATATAATGCTTGTAACCTTTCTCGACTATTCGCTAAACCAACGCCATGTTCACGAAATAAATTACCATTTTTAATCTCAGCGCCAGGGCCGTTATCGGTAAGCTCTATCAACAAGTAACGACCAAATTTAGTCACGTTCACCGTAATTGCACCGCCTTGTTCTTGAACAGCAATGGCATATTTAATTGAATTTTCTGCCAGTGGTTGCAAAATCATGCTAGGGACCAGCGCTTGCTGGCAATCATTTGCGACATTAAAATTGACTTGTAAGCGTTCTTCAAAACGTACTTTTTCTATATCTAAATATAGCTTTAATGCCTGTAACTCGCTTTCTAACGTTACTTTTTTCATTGGATCTTTATCTAATGAATAACGTAGAAATTCACTTAGCTTTGTCACCATCGCATTTGCGGTAGTGTTCTCTTTCACCAAAATTAACGTTGAAATTGCATTTAGGGTATTAAAAAGAAAATGAGGGTTTAATTGATAACGTAACATTTTCAATTGTGCTTGATGCGCAACGGTATTGGCTTGTAATACGTTTTGTCTTTCTTTTTGCAGCATTTGGTAATACTTAGTACCAAAATACAGAACACTCCAGCTAAGCATGATAGAAAAAGAAAAAAGCCCGTTTCTAGTATAGTAAATGATATGTTCTGGTCGATATCCGTGTTTATATATTTCCCAGAAATTAATATTTTGCACAACTTGCCACAATACTCCGGTAACGGCGGAAGTAACAATAACACTGGCGGCTATTTTTAAAGGCGAATAATTCCAAACATAGCGATACACATAACGCAGCGGAATACTAAATAACCAGCCGGCGTATGCATTTAAGAAAATAATGACAACAAAAATATCGCGGAGGTCATGTAATAATGAACTGAGATAATAAACTAAAGCAAAACCAAACCAGCCTGCACTATGTACAAACCAAAATAATTTATTTTTATCTTCAATAAATTTTGCCCACTTCACACGAAACAACCTTTTTCGTTACTTTATAATAAATTATGAATGACCTTGGCAGGAACTGCACTACGATTAAACGTAACTTTTACACACTTTGTCTCATTTAAATGTATACAAAGATGTAAAAGTTAATAAATCTAATAAATACAGTCTGAATATGGCGTTTTATAGGTTTAAGAACACTATATGTTAAGCATTTTCCCTAACGGTTCACCGCCAACTAAATGCATATGAATATGGTAAACCTCTTGGCCACCATGATTATTACAATTGATAATCAAACGGTAACCGTCTTCAGCAATACCTTCTTCTTTAGCTAATTTTTTTGCGACAGTAAAAAGCCTTCCAAGCGTTAACTCATCTTGTTCCTCAATATCATTAACCGTTGGGATCAATTTATTAGGAATGATCAATATATGGCTTTCTGCTTGAGGAGAGATATCCCGAAACGCAGTCACTAAATCATCTTGATAAAGTAAAGGTGTAGGTATCTCTTGCCTAATAATTTTAGAAAAAATCGTTTCTTCTGGTTCTATTTTACTCGTCATATAGCACTCTAATTAAAAATTAATTCATTTAATGGCAATAGTTTAACAAACCACTCAACTTCTTCTACTTATAAATATAAAGACAAAGTATTAACTGAGATCTAAATAGTTGTTTGGCTTTGACTTTAAAAAATTACAAAGCCATTATCTTAATAGCTCAATTAATAATAATTAATTCTCAAGAGCATATGTCGTTGGTTTCATACCCGCTAATTCTTTTAACCGCTCAACAATTAAGTAGTTTACTGGCACTAAAATCAAGGTAATAAACGTCGCGAATAATATACCAAAGCCAAGTGAAACCGCCATTGGAATGAGAAACTGAGCTTGAGTTGATTGCTCAAACAATAATGGCATTAAACCGATAAAAGTGGTTAAACTTGTTAACATAACCGGACGAAAACGCGAGGCACCAGCCGTCAGTACAGCTTCCATAAGCTCCCTTCCTTCTGCTCGTTTTTTATTAATAAAATCAACTAAAACCAACGA
This sequence comes from Thalassotalea sp., assembly GCA_029249355.1. Lineage (GTDB taxonomy): Bacteria > Pseudomonadota > Gammaproteobacteria > Enterobacterales > Alteromonadaceae > Thalassotalea_H. The sequence continues at coordinate 3,048 of JAQWHO010000226.1, read as the reverse complement.
GTCATTCACTACTACACCTATTAATGCCAACATGCCTAAGAGGCTCATAATGGTTAGTTCCATGCCCATTATCCAGTGACCAACAACCGCTCCAATCATGCCAAAAGGTATGACACTCATCACAATAACTGGCTGTAAATAAGACTTAAAAGGAATAGCTAATAAGGCATAAATAATGAAGAATACAAATAACAACGCCCACGCTAACGAACCAAATGATTCACGTTGCTCTTTTGCTTCACCTTCTAAGGAATGACTCACACCCGGATATTGAACAATCAATTCATCTAAATACGCTTTTAAATCAGCTTGTAGCACCGTCATATTGGTATTTTCTTTTTCAACATCCGCACTAACATTTGCAGTTCTATAACGATCAATCCTAGAAATAGTTGAAGGACTTTTACCTGGAATTAATCTCGCGACATGTGCCAAAGGTACTGAGCCACCATTAGGTGTTTTTATTAAGATATTTTCTAAATCAGCTGTGGTACGGCGTTCACTTAATGGCAAACGTACCATAACACGAACATCATCTCGACCACGCTGAATACGTTGTACTTGTGAACCAAAAAATGCACTACGAACTTCTCGTGCAAGGCTAACTCTTGTTAAACCTAAAGCTTTACCTTGCTCTGTTAGTTCGATTTGAAGTTCTTCCTTACCATCTGATAAGCTATCTTCTATGTCAAACACCGTTGGGTAAGTCGCTAAACGTAATTTTATTTTATCTGTTATCTCTTTAAGTGCGCTTAATGAACTTGCCTTTAGTTCAACTTGAATAGGACTCGACGAGCGACCAATCTCAGCTCTAAAAGTGATACTTTCAGCTCCTGGAATAGGACCAATCAACTCTCGCCATTCTCTAACTAATTGCGTCGAACCAACTGATGATTTACGAGACTCTGGAGGCGTTATCTCAAAACGCACACTCCCTTGATTTGTTGTGCCACCTCTACCGCCAGTAGTTGCTAAAATATTAATTATGATACTTTAGTTTGTTTCCTCATCAATATATTTTGCACGAAGCTCTTCTGCTTTCTCTGTCATTTTTAAAATATGCTTATTGGTAACCTCAAAAGGAGAGCCTGCCGGTAACGTTAATGATGCACGAACTGTTTCACTTGTTATTCTTGGAAAGAAAATAAATTTTGTCCAACCACTCATGATCAAGGTCACGATAATTAATAACACCCCAACAAAACCAAAAAAGGTCGCTGTTTTGAAACTAATCGCTTTTTTCAATAATGGTTGATAATAGCGTAAAATTGTCTTTTCAAAACCATCGGCAAAACGTTGTTGTAGTTGACCAAATTTAGATGTTTTTTCTTTTTGGCTACGCAACTTCAAATGTTTTAAATGTGAGGGCAAAACAAATTTTGATTCAATTAATGAAAACAATAAAACAGGGATAACAATGACTGGTATTTGCGCAAACAATGCGCCTCGAGCGCCTTCGATAAAAGCAAGAGGTAAAAATGCTGCCACGGTTGTTAAAACACCAAAAGTCACGGGGGTAGCAACTTCCTGCGTACCTCTTATAGCGGCTTGTTCGCCTGATCCAGCGGTTTTTAAATGGGTATATATATTTTCTCCCGTGACAATGGCGTCATCCACCACTATACCTAGCACCAAAATAAAACCAAATAAACTCATAATATTCAAGGTAATACCAAAAAATGGCATAGCAATGAAAGCGCCCATAAATGAAATTGGAATGCCAATAAATACCCAAAAGGCAATTGAGGGACGTAAAAACAAGCTCAACAATGCCAGTACTAAAATCCCACCTTGCAATGCACTTGTTGTTAACGTTGATATACGGTTTTTTACAACCTGAGAATCATCATCCCAATAACTTAATTCAACCCCAACTGGTATATTGCCTTGTTGCTCATCGATGTAGTTTTTTACCGCATCAGCAACCTCAATCGCACTTTGTGGGCCAATGCGATATATGTCTATAAAAGCAGCCTGTTTACCATTAAAGCGTGTTCTTACTGGCGTTTCTTCAAAGGCATCAGTGATCAATGCAATATCAGATAAAAGTAAAATAGAACCATCAGTTTGAGTTTTTATCGCAATATCAGAAAATTCATTTTTGCGATAAGCTTGTCCTTTCGACAACAATAAAATATCGCCGCCTTGCGTTCTTAAATTACCCGCAGAAACATCGGTACTCGAATTATTGATTGCTGCTGATACTTGTGAGATGGTTAAATCATATTGCTGTAATTTGTCCTGAGGTATTTCAATAGAAACTTCGTAATTTCGTACACCACTGAGTTCCGCTTGTGTGATTGAAGGTATTCTTAATAAGTCGTCACGTACTTTTTCAGCAAACTCACGCGTTTCCTTTTCAGCATAAACACTCGCTACAGTGACAGAAATAACCTCTCGCTTACGTGTCGCCAATGAAACAACCGGTTTTTCAGCATCGGCAGGAAAAGTATTAATCGCATCGACTCGACTTTTAATATCAGCCAACACTTCTCGGGCATCGTAGCTACTTTCAACTTCAATACTAACAGAAGATGATCCTTCCGATGAACTACTCGCTATGCGCTCAATACCTTCAAGATCTTGTATCGCTTCTTCAATGCGAATAGAAATACTTTTTTCAACGTCTTCTGGCGTAGCTCCAGGTAACGAGACATTAACATTGATACGATCGGTTTCAAATGAAGGAAAAACCTCAACAGGTATTCGCACTGATAAACTAAATAAACCTAAAATTAAAATAGTGATTAATAATAGATTGGCGGCGACGTGATTTTTTGCAAACCAAGCAATCATAATTGATCACCATTTTTTTGAGCAGTTTCACGTTTTGCTTTGTTTTCACGATTATCCTCTGCCCCTTGCTTACCTTCACCTTTTCGATTTCCTCTACTTGGTTTGATAGCATCGCCTTCAATCGCTACTGGTGTCCCTGAACTTACTTGACCTAGGGAAGTCAACACAAGTTCATCACCAAAAACAAGCCCTGATTCCACAATGGCTTGCATACCATTTTGCCAACCAAGTGCAACTTCTTTCCGCATTAAC
>JAQWHO010000225.1 GCA_029249355.1 Thalassotalea sp. | reverse complement strand
TTACTCAGGGTATGTGTGAGTTAAAGTCATCTGATGAACTTACTGACAAAAGTGATGAAAATGATGAAAATGAGATTTTTTCGATATGAGTGCTGAAGCTTTTTTAGATGAAATGGGTGAACTCGGAATTGTTATTTCAGCAAATGGAGGCAGTTTAGATGTTGAATCACCTCGAGGGTTAATGACGCAAGAAGTGATGCAAAAATGCAAAGAACTAAAGTCTGAAATACTACTTTTTTTGAATGAAAAACACCTGTCAATTTTCCTTCAAAACTTACCTGATATTACCTTTAATTCTGACATGCTTTTTTTAGGATTAAAGCTATGGAAAGAGCCTCTAAATGAAGACGAAATAAAGGGGGTGTTAAGTGGGTGTTTAACTAAAGATATTATCTTTAAAAAGCTTCTTTTATGGACAAGGTGCAACCAGGAAAAGTACTCACATTTGGTTGCAGCGGTAAACGGGTGTGAATCTACATCCCCGAAGTTCAATAGCTATGAAGTGCTAATAAGCAGAGGTGTGCCAATTGAAGGTAATTATGAATATTTGAAGAAACACTTATCTATCATCCCAAACAGTCAGAGAGTTAACTGGTTGAATAGATATGCAGATATTTATTTTGAAGCAATAGCCCAAGAGCCACTCGATTATAAGCGACCAAATGTTGGTTGTAGGGCTGCGAATATTTGGGCTAGAACTAACCTAGAGATATAACAATCACTACCTTCACCAAAACTTAAAGAGACGGCCATAGAAACTTTTTTTGGGAAAGTTATTTAGACTCTTAACTCTATGGCGGTTTCGCCCCCACAGTGAGATAGAAATTATATTATCGATCTTTAAATATAGCTTTTTGCTTTAAGTTCGTTGCAACCTGAAACTACATAACTTTTGGCTATAGATTTCAAAAAACTTATTGCTATTCATTCCTTAAAAAGTATCAGAAGATAAAGCCCTCTGTAACATATTAGGAATAAACATGAATATAAGCCACTCACAAGATGCCGAATTGACATTAAATGAAAATTTCAATTACATCACATTAAGAACAGCTATACAGAAAAATAATAAAGACAATAACGGCCAATTAGATCCCACTTTACTTTACGACACAAAAATAAATGAAGATACATCAAGTTTTATTTTAGGGTATAACTAAAACCAAGGTGGGCTACTGAACTATTGATTTGATATTCATTTGTGCATAATGATTCAGACGGATGTTTAAAAAGTCTTTATTTTTAACAGCATTTTCTACTATTTTCTCTAGTTCCCCTAATCGTGAATTTAAAGCTGAACTTTTTGAAATCGCGATATAATGTCGAATTTCTATATTCGGTTGATAAACTGATTTAACTACTTCATCACTTAAATCCAACTCATCTAATAAAGGTGCTGTACTTTCTTCATAATGCATGAAAGCATCAATTCGGTTACGTTTTAATAATTCAATATTTTGCAACACCCCACGGGCTTTAAACTTTACTATTGATTCATTATTATCAAAGGGCATGAAGTATTTAGAGTTGCGATTCACTCCGATTACTTTTCCTGATAAATCCTGATATTTTTGAATAAGATGACGATTATTTTTCAGTGTAAAAATTCTATGTGAAAGTAACTCATAATGAGGAAAAATATATATAAATTCATCTTGACGATCTTCTGTTTTTTGAATGCCTACAATTAGATCTAATTGCCCATTTTTAATTTGTAATAAACGGCGAGCAAATGGCATGGTTGATATTTCTATTTTTACATTCAGTTTATCTGCAAAATACTGTAAATATTTGCTATGTAAACCATTTCTGAACTCTTCTGCAACCGCAGCCCTAATTACAGGCTTAGTGACTTGATTCCCATTTGAATACCCACAGAAAAATAAAGTTATGATGATAAAAAAGCACTTCATTAGCTTAGTCATTTCTCCCTAGAACTTATATCCTAACTATGAGCTAAAATTGGCAATTTTCCAGCTTTAATCAATGTACAAATTTGCCAGCAAGTTGCTTTTGATAGCTCCCATCTCTAATAACATGCTGACCATTAATCCATACTTGCTCAACGCCTGAAGAATATTTATTCCAGGTGGAAAAGTCAGCATTGGCTGAAAATTTTTCAGCATCAAAAATTATAATATCCGCTTGGTAATTTTGTTTAAGTTGCCCACGATCTTTCAGCCCGAGTATTTCCGCAGTTTGACCTGAACTTTTCTTGATAAACTCACCAACGGTCATTAGACCTTTTTTTTGTACATATTGCTGATATTTTTGTGGGAAACTAGCAAACTTACGAGGATGACCATTGGTGCCATCTGACGAGGTTACCACCCAGGGCTGAACCATAAACGTTTCCACATCACTTGACGACATATTAAAAGAAGCAACACGTACTTCACCTTCTTGGACTAGCTTAATTGCCGTAGTTACTGCATTTTGATGCCTAAGTTCAGCAACCTCAGCCAAATTGAGCCCGACCAACTCCTTTGATTTAAATGCTGTTATTAAAAGTGACTGTGGCCCACCACGACGACGAATATTCTCTTGAATCTCTGCCCTTAACTTTTTGGCTAAACTGTCATCATTTAAACGCTGATGAAATGCTTGTTGTGAATCGGCCATTGCCCACTTAGGCATTACCGCACTACGCAATTTAGTTCCTGAGGCAAGCCATGGATATTGATCAGCAGAAATAGAGGTGCCTTTCATCTGAGCTTGGTTTATCTTTTCTATAGCAATACTGCTTTGTCCCCAAACATCAACACCTAATGCTTTAATATGTGCCAAATGCAAATGAATATCAGCCGCGTCAGCTATATGAATGGCCTCATCTAACGCCGCGATAAAGCCGATGTTAAATGTGCTTTCATCACGTAAATGCGTGTCGTAAATACCATTATATTTACTAGCGATTTTTGCCAACGTCACCACTTCTTCAGTATTGGCAAAACTGCCAGGAACATAATATAAACCGGTTGATAAACCTAATGCGCCATCTTCCATCGCTTGCGTTGTTAACTGCGACATTTTCGCAATCTCTTCAGCGCTTGCGTAACGCTGTGCTCTTCCCATAACTTGCTCTCGAACGCTGCCATGGCCAACTAATAAAGCGACGTTTGTGCCGATGCCATTTGCTTCAAGTTCACGTGCAGCTTTTTCTATATCAACAGGACCTTCACCATCATTACCGTTAATAACGGTAGTAACGCCTTGAGTCAGGTAATTTAAGTTATTATTTTTATCTTTGCTGTAGAGTTCTTCTAAAGTGTGTGTGTGCGGATCTATAAATCCAGGGCTGACAATTTTACCTTGGGCATTAATGATATTTTGTGCTTGAGTGTTATGTTTATCCGATGGATATATACCGCAAATTTCATTAGCACAAATGGCAATATCCATAGCCTGAGCTTCAACATTCATACCGTTATAAACGGTGCCATTAATAATTAATGTATCAACAA
>JAQWHO010000224.1 GCA_029249355.1 Thalassotalea sp. | reverse complement strand
TTGCTAGTCAAATAGGCATCGATATTCTAAAAAAAGGCGGTAATGCCATTGACGCCGCTATTGCCGCAAATGCAGCATTAGGATTAATGGAACCGACAGGTAATGGTATTGGTGGTGATTTATATGCCATTGTTTGGCATGCAAAAACACAAAAACTTTACGGGTTAAATGCCAGTGGTCGTTCACCACAAGGATTAAGTTTAAAACAGTTAAAAACTGAAATTAAAACGTTAGACAGAGACACTATTCCACCTTATGGCATGTTGCCTATTTCTGTTCCAGGAACCGTAGACGGTTGGTTTCAATTGCATAATAAATTTGGCCAAATGCCGATGAAAAATATTTTAAAACCGGCAATTGATTATGCAAAACAAGGTTTCCCTGTTTCAGAGTTAATCGCGCATTATTGGAATTTAAGTGTGCCGCGTTTATCACCTCAAGCAGGCAGTTTTAAAACAACTTTTACTATTGACGGTAAAGCGCCACGTAAAGGCCAAGTATTTAAAAACCCTGAATTAGCGAATACTTTAACGAATATAGCTGAACAAGGTCGAGATGCTTTTTATCAGGGTGATATTGCCAAAAGTATTGATGCTTTTATGAAAGCCAATGGTGGCTATATTCGTTATAACGATTTAGTAGAGCATACATCAACTTGGGTTGAACCGGTTTCTACCAATTATCGTGGCTACGATGTGTTTGAATTACCGCCAAATGGTCAAGGCATTGCAGCTTTGCAAATGCTCAATATTTTAGAGTTGTATGATCTGCCTGCTATGGGTTTTTTAACGGCAGAAACATTACACTTAATGACTGAAGCGAAAAAGCTGGTTTTTGAAGACAGAGCTAAGTTTTATGCAGATCCTGATTTTGTTAATATCCCACTAAAAGGTTTAATCGACAAAAATTATGCAATAGAGCGAAATAAACTCATTGGTGAAAAAGCGGCTAAACGTGTTGATGCGGGTAATCCTGCAATGTATCAGGGTGATACGATATATTTAACCACGGCTGACCGCGAAGGTAATATGGTCTCACTGATTCAAAGCAACTACCGTGGTATGGGATCTGGCGTTGTTGTGCCAGGCTTAGGCTTTGTTTTTCAAGACAGAGGCCAACTATTTTCTTTAGATGAAAATCATGCCAACGTTTACGCACCCAATAAACGTCCATTTCATACCATTATTCCTGCATTTGTGATGAAAGATGGCAAACCTTTTGTTAGCTTTGGTTTAATGGGGGGGGCAATGCAACCTCAAGGTCATGTACAAATAGTCACTAACTTGATTGATTTTGGTATGAACTTGCAAGAAGCGGGTGATGCAACTCGCTGGCAACATTATGGTTCTACTGAGCCTACAGAGCTTCAAGGTACACAGTTAACTAGTCGTGGCGAATTAGTGATTGAATCAGACATTCCTTATCAAACCATTCGAGCGTTAATGAATAAAGGACATAAAATAGGCTTTGACCGAGGTGGGTACGGCGGTTATCAAGCAATCATGTGGGATGATAAAGAAAAAGTGTATTACGGTGCCTCTGAGTCTCGTAAAGATGGACAAGCGATAGGTTATTAATTTCACTTGTTCTTAAGCTTATTTACTAACGTTAAAAATCATATAAACACACAAAGCCACATTATTGGCCTTGTGTGTTTTTAATGCGTATTTCAGATGGCTAAACCCAATAAAAAAGGCCCTGCTAAAACGGTCGATATATTTTGTGCTCGTTGCAAAGCGCCTTTATTTAAATATCGAAAAGGTGGGAAAGGGGCATTAGTAAAATGCTTTAAAGAACGGATTGTTAAAGACTTTACTGAAACCTCTTGTCAATGTCCTAATTGTTATCATGATTTTGCACGTGAAACGCTGATAAAAGGTACACCAGCATTTAAAATAATTGGCGGAAAAGTGACCTTTAAATAAAACATATTATGGAATTAATGCTAAGCTAACACCAAGGTCTTATTGTATTTTTTCCTATAATTCAGTTATATAATAAATATATATAAACTTCTTTTTTGGCAGCAGCTATTACGTTATTCAATTATTTTTCTAAGCAAAACCTTCAACAAGATATCGCTGGCGGCATTACTGCCGCCATTATTGCATTACCCTTGGCATTAGCTTTTGGCGTTTCTTCCGGGGTTGGCGCTATTGCGGGTGTTTATGGGGCTATTTTTGTCGGTTTTTTTGCTGCTATTTTTGGCGGTACTAGAACACAAATATCAGGTCCCACAGGACCATTAACTATCGTAATGTCAGTTGTGTTCACCGAGATGATTGCCAAGCACCCTGACACGGGTATCGCCTTGGCTTTCACTAGTGTCATTATTGCGGGTATTTTCCAAATATTATTTGGCTTTGCAAAACTTGGTAAATATTTTGTTATGGTTCCTTACCCTGTTATATCAGGCTTTATGACAGGTATTGGGGTTATCATTATTTTATTGCAATTAGCGCCTCTTGTTGGCAGCGTTAGTTTTGGAAGCTCGTTCGAAACGCTCATTAATTTACCTCATATTTTTAATGATATTAGCGTAACCTCGTTAGTTTTTGGCCTTGCTACGTTACTTTTAATGACTATTTGGCCATCGAAGTGGAATAAAATTTTACCCTCTTCTTTATTTTTATTAGTCCTAACAACGGTATTATCTGCGTTATATTTTTCTAATGCACAATTGCCTAATATAGGTGAAATACCTTCAGCATTGCCACAATTTCATTTACCTTCTTTTTCTTTAGATGTGCTTCAAGATGTTGTTTATTTTGGTTTTTTAATTGCTATTTTAGGGGCTATTGATTCATTACTCACTTCGTTGGTGGCAGATGCCATGACAGGTACTCAACATGATTCCAATAAAGAGCTAATAGGGCAGGGTTTAGGTAATGCTATTGCGGGGTTTTTTCATGCCTTACCAGGCGCAGGTGCCACAATGAGAACAACAGTCAATATTAGAGCTGGCGGGCAGTCTGCTTTTTCGGGAGTGACGCATTCCTTAGTGCTACTTATTGTTGTTTTATGGGCAGGGCAATATGCGCAATATATTCCACATGCCGTGTTGGCGGGTATATTGATTAAAGTAGGCATTGATATTATTGATTGGCAATACTTTGCCCGCCTTAAACATATGCCGATATTTTCAACGGCTTTAATGATACTGGTTTTATCTCTGACCGTTTTTGTCGATCTTATTACTGCTGTTTTAGTGGGAATGTTTGTCGCTAATTTAATTACGATTGAACGAATTTCAAATGTTGAAATTGATAATATTGTTTTTCGTCGCGGTGATAATTTAATCGGTAAAAAAAATAAAACGTTATCTCGCACATTAATCTTTGAGGTTGACGGACCTGTTAGTTTTGCCGTATCCCGTGAACTTTCAAGACGATTTTCTGATATTCATGATTTTGATATTTTATTGATTGATTTATCGCGTGCTCGGATCATTGGCACTACCTGTGCTGTGATGATCATCGATATGATTGAGTCAAATCAGAAAGCGGGTAAAGAAGTGATTGTTGTATTAGGTGATGAGCAGGTAAATAAGACACTGGGCTTGTTATCATTAAATGAGTTGATTCCTAAAAATCAACAATATAAAGAAAGTGTTAGAGCAATAGAAGATTTACAAAATCGCTGTTAATTAAGTGTTAAACTGTGAATTAAGAGATTTATAAAGATTTAAAAAAACAAAAGATAAAATATGATCATTCAAAAACAAACACATGATATTGAAACTAGTACAGGTACTATGCGTACTTACGTTTATCGTCCGCAAGCCGAAGGAAAGTTTCCTTGCATTATTTTCTACTCAGAAATTTTTCAGCAAACTTCGCCCATTGCAAGAACTGCAGCGATAATGGCTGGACACGGATTTGTGGTGTTAGTGCCAGAAGTTTTTCATGAATTAAACCCTATTGGTACGGTATTGGGGTATGACGATGCAGGTAAAGATAAAGGCAATCAAGATAAGTGGGCAAAGCCGCTCGAGCACCATGATAGCGACACAGAAGCTATGGTAGCGTTTGCTAAAAACCAAACTTATTGTACGGGAAAGGTAGGTGCAATGGGCGTGTGTATTGGTGGCCACTTAGCGTATCGAGCAGCATTGAATAATAATATTTTAGCAGCGTCATGTTTGTACGCCACTGACATTCATTCGGGTGATTTACCTAGTGAAGAAGGCAATGATACTTTATCACGTACCAAAGACATAAATGCTGAACTACAAATGATTTGGGGAAAGCAAGACCCACATGTACCTAATGAAGGACGCGCTAAAATTCACTTAAATTTGATTGAGTCGGGAAATCATTTTTCATGGCATGAATTTAATGCCCAACATGCATTTATGCGTGATGAAGGGGAACGTTATGATCCGCAACTTGCTTTGCGGGTATATGGCATGGCAGTGGAGCTATTTTCTCGGACATTAAGCTAGGGCGTTAAACTGGTCCCTATTAAAAAAGTAACGGATTCACCCTATACGAAAAGTTCGTTAAAGAATTGTGGTTTGTGATATGCTTTTAACATCGAAAATTTGTATTAAAAACACAGCCTTAATTCATAACCTTTATTCATAATTAATAAGTAAAAATTACTCAATGTTTCATCCTGTTAGTTTTTTTATTGGCCTTCGTTATAGCCGCAGCCGAAACCGTTCTGGTTTTGTTTCTTTTATTACCTTTTTTTCAATTATTGGCATTTTACTTGGTGTTGCTGCGCTTATTACCGTGGTATCAGTAATGAATGGCTTTGAAGGGGAGCTAAAAAAGAGAATATTAGGCATTGTTCCACATGTGATTGTTAGCCATCAAAATGAACCGATTGAACAATGGCAAGATGTTCAACAACAACTTATTGCACTTCCTCACGTTCAACGTGTTACACCGATAATAGAAAATGAAGCGTTAGTTTTATCAAATAGCACGTTACAAGGCGTTATTATTCAGGGCGTTTTTCCTAAGCTTGAATCACAAAACTTAGTCAATCAAAGCATGATTGTTGGCGACTTTTCTTCTTTAGAACAAATCCCCTATTCTGTTGTTATTGGTCAAGCACTTGCGCGAAAACTGTCTGTTAAAAATGGTGATAAAGTACGATTAGTATTGCCTAATAAAACAACCTTTACGCCCATGGGACGAATTCCCATGCAGCGCATGTTTACCGTTGTCGGGTTATTTAATGTTGGCTCACAAGTGGACGATAGCGTGGTTTATGTTCACGGCCGTGATATCGCAAAATTACTCCGTAAAAAGCCTGATGAAATTAGTCAATTACGGCTGTATTTAGACGATGCTTTTCAAGCTAAACAAGTGGTTGAAAGTATCCCCCAACCGTTAAGTCACTTTGACTTTACTACGTGGAATGAAAGCCAAGGCGTTTTGTTTTCCGCAGTAAAAATGGAAAAGAACATGATGTGGCTAATGTTAAGTTTAATTGTCGCGGTTGCGGCGTTTAACATTGTCTCAGCGTTAGTGATGGTGGTTATCGATAAACAAGGTGAAGTTGCTATTTTACAAACCTTTGGTATGAATCGTTTTGGTATTGTTAAAATATTTATTAGCCAAGGGGTAATAAATGGCGTGTGGGGTGTGACGTTAGGTACTATTGCTGGTTTGCTAATCACATTGAATCTGAATACTTTGTTGTCTCTTTTAGGTGTAAGTGTTTTAGGCGCAGGTTATTCCAGCCAAGCGTTGCCTATCGATTTACAGGTGAACCATGTCATTATTATTGCTTGCTCAGCACTTACAATGAGCTTTTTAGCGACTTTATATCCGGCGTTTCGTGCGTCAAATACTCAACCTGCCGAGGTATTACGCAATGAGTAACGGTTTACAGTGTAAACAATTAAAAAAATCTTATTTTCAAGGGAAAGTAGAAACTCCCGTGTTGCACGGGCTTGATCTGACGGTAGCAAAGGGCGAATTACTCGCAATTGTAGGCAGTTCAGGTTGTGGTAAAAGCACTTTTTTACATTTGGCTGGTGGGCTAGATTCGCCAACATCGGGTGAAGTATTTATTAATGATATAAATATTCACCAATTATCCGATAAAGAAAAAGCTAAATTTAGAAATCAACATATTGGCTTTATCTATCAATTTCATCATTTAATGATGGAATTTTCTGCGATAGAAAATGTTGCTATGCCGTTATTAATTCGCGGTGATAGTGCAAAAAAAGCAGAAGCATCTGCCAAAGCGATGCTTGATAAAGTTGGTTTAGGCCATCGTGGGCATCATCGACCTTCAGAATTATCAGGTGGGGAAAGACAACGAGTCGCTATCGCTCGAGCATTAGTGACTGAGCCAGCATTGATATTAGCGGAT
>JAQWHO010000223.1 GCA_029249355.1 Thalassotalea sp. | reverse complement strand
ACCATCAACAGAACCAAAGTTACCTTGGCCGTCAACCAACATGTAACGTAATGAAAAAGGCTGTGCCATACGAACAATCGTATCGTAAACAGCAGTATCACCATGTGGGTGATACTTACCAATTACATCACCAACCACACGGGCTGATTTTTTGTAAGGTTTGTTATAGTCATTACCTAAAACATTCATCGCAAAGAGAACTCGACGATGCACTGGTTTTAAACCATCTCGAACGTCAGGTAACGCTCGTCCTACAATTACACTCATCGCGTAATCTAAATAGGAGCTTTTTAGCTCATCTTCAATATTGATTGGTGCAATATTTTTTGCCAGATCGGTCATAAAACGACGGTATCCCTAAATGTGTATTTGGAAATTATTATTGTTAAAATCGCAGCGATATTATCACAAAATATAATGAGACAATACTGCTTTATAACATGACATTCTGCGTTGGTTAGCGATGTATTTCAAGTGATTATTTTAAACAAGACGATTTATCTAAAAATAGACATAGAACTTAATTCATCACTCAATTAAAGCTAAATTATTCAAACAGTTAAATAATTGCTCGATAATCATACAACAATAAACAATTCATTAACCGATAAAGATCAAACTATCTATTTCATTTACTAGTCGAATTATTATCTTTCGTTTAGAATGCTTTTTATCTTTATATGAATGTACTCTCTTATGTCTGAACAACTCAACGTTAATCCAGAAGAAATTGCCAAGTTTGAAAAAGTAGCCAGCCAATGGTGGGAATTAGATGGCGACTTTAAACCCTTACATCAAATTAATCCGATCAGACGACAATTCATTATTCAGCACGCGCAAAACATTTTTGATAAAAACATTATTGATGTTGGTTGTGGCGGAGGAATACTTGCAGAGAGCTTAGCAAAGTTGGGCGCGAATGTTACTGGTATTGATATGGGCGAAGAACCATTAAATGTCGCAAAATTGCATGCACTTGAATCAAATGTGAAAGTTGATTATCAAAAAATTACTGCTGAAGAAAAAGCAGAGCAACATCCTGAACACTATGATGTAGTCACTTGTATGGAAATGTTAGAGCACGTGCCTGACCCTGCATCAATTATTCAAGCGTGTAGCAAAATGGTAAAACCTGGCGGTTTTGTATTTTTCTCAACCCTTAATAAAACAATCAAATCTTATCTACTTGCAATAGTCGCTGCAGAAAAAGTGCTTAAACTTGTGCCTGATGGTACACATGATCATGAACATTTTATTCGCCCTTCCCAACTGATCAGTTGGGCTGAAGCAAACGATTTAAAATGTATAGATGCTGCTGGTATTCATTACAATCCTATAACAGAAAATCATAAGCTCATTGAATCATTAGATGTTAACTACATTTTGTGCTGTCAGAAGGTTTAATTATGACAATTAACATTCAAAACAAACCGCAAGGGGTTTTATTTGACCTTGATGGCACCTTATTAGATACCGCTAATGATTTAGGTGAAGCATTAAACTTTGTTTTGCGTAAATATAACTTACCGATAGTTGAGCGAGAAACATATCGCCCAGTTGCCTCAGATGGCGCATTAGGTTTGTTAAACTTAGGCTTTAAAGAGCAATTAATTGACTTTGATTATGATGTGCTAAGACATGAATTTCTTAATTACTACCAAGAGAATATCGCTAATCACACTTGCTTATATAGTGGGGTAAAGGAATTATTATCACAGCTAAATACTGAAAATGTTCCTTGGGGCATTGTTACCAATAAACCTGAAGGCTTAACTAAACAGCTGCTACCATATTTTCCTGAATTTCAAAAATGTGTAGTAATGGTTGGTGGTGATACTTTAACAACAAGAAAGCCAGATCCTGAGCCGTTATTTTATGCCTGTGAACAAATGAATGTAGATCCTAAACAGTGTTTATACGTTGGCGATGCGCTTCGAGACATAGAAGCAGGAAATAATGCAGGAATGCAAACTTATATTGCAAAGTGGGGCTACATTAAATCCACTGATAATATTGAACAATGGCACGCTGATTTTATCATTAAAACACCACAAGAATTATTTTCGATTAGATAATCACCAACTGGTTATTTTAAAAGCAAAAACATTAAGCCTTTGTATTTAAAGTGTTTTAATTTTTATATTACAATTTGTGCTATAGAGTTAGAAATAGTCACTAAAATAAATCTACCCTTTAAAAACAGATAAAAAAAAGTTTAAAAATATATTGCGTTTCGCAAAAATCAAATTGAAAAGACGTTACTAAGTTAGTCGTCACTAACATAGTTTTACAACTGAATATTCATACCAAATTTAAGACTTTTTTAGTACTTGCATTCACCTCAAAACCTCATTATCTTGTGATCTGTTTTATGTTTACCCCCTAGATGTTGTGCATATGTGATTTTGCCCATTAGAGTAAACATTCCACCTAAATAATTAAAACAATAAAATTAATAAACAGGTTTTTCATGAATAACAATCTTTTTGTAACCAAACGTAACGGCGAAAAAGAACCCATCGATTTAGAGAAAATTCACCAAGTTATCGCTTGGGCTGCAGAAAACTTAGAAAACGTTTCTGTCTCGCAAGTAGAACTTAAATCTCATATCCAATTTTACGACGGTATAAAAACCGAAGATATTCATGAAACTATCATTAAAGCAGCGGCTGATTTAATCTCTGAAGAAACACCTGATTATCAGTTTTTATCTGCGCGCTTAGCGATATTTCACTTGCGTAAAAAAGCATACGGACAGTTTGAGCCGCCAAAGCTTTATCCTCATGTGGTAAAATTAGTTGAAGCAGGAAAATATGATCAGCATTTACTTGCCGATTATACTCAAGAAGAATTCGAACAAATGGAAAGCTTTTTAGATCATCGCAGAGATCTAAACTTTAGCTACGCTGCCGTTAAACAATTAGAAGGCAAGTACTTAGTTCAAAACCGTGTCACAGGTGAGATCTACGAAAGCGCACAATTTTTATATTTATTGGTTGCCGCTTGTTTATTTGCTAAATATCCAAAAGAGACGCGATTAACCTATATCGAAGGTTTTTATCATGCGATCTCAACCTTTAAAATATCCTTACCTACGCCAATTATGGCGGGGGTAAGAACACCTACTCGTCAATTTTCTTCGTGTGTATTGATTGAGTGTGGTGACAGTTTAGATTCAATCAATGCCGCTTCAAGCTCAATTGTTAAATACGTTTCTCAACGTGCTGGCATTGGTATTAATGCCGGTAGAATTCGTGCTTTGGGTAGCTCAATTCGCAATGGCGAAGCTTTTCATACCGGTTGTATTCCTTTTTATAAGCATTTCCAAACAGCCGTTAAAAGTTGTTCTCAAGGTGGCGTCCGTGGTGGTGCAGCTACCCTATTTTATCCACTTTGGCACTTAGAAGTAGAAAGCTTATTAGTATTAAAAAATAACCGTGGTGTTGAAGAAAACCGCGTTCGTCATTTAGATTACGGTGTACAATTTAATAAAGTAATGTATCAACGCTTGATCAAAGGTGAGTCAATTACCTTATTTAGCCCAAGTGATGTACCGGGTTTATATGATGCATTTTTTGAAGACCAAGAAAAATTTGAAGAACTATATTTAAAATATGAAGCCGATGATTCAATTCGTAAAAAATGTATTAAAGCCATTGAATTATTTACTTTATTTGCGCAAGAACGTGCAAGTACAGGTCGTATTTATTTACAAAATGTTGATCACTGTAATACGCATAGTCCATTTATCCCAGAATTGGCGCCAATCAGACAAAGTAACCTTTGTCTAGAAATTGCTCTGCCAACGAAACCATTAAATGAAATTAATGACCCGAATGGTGAAATTGCACTTTGTACCCTTTCTGCTTTTAATTTAGGTGCTATTGAAAGCTTGGATGAGTTAGAAGGCTTAGCGGACTTAGCGGTTCGCGCATTAGATAATTTATTAGATTATCAAGACTACCCAATGCCAGCAGCAGAAAATGCAACCTTTGGTCGCAGAACACTCGGTATAGGCGTAATCAACTACGCTTATTACTTAGCGAAAAATGGCGTTTACTATTCAAATGGTAGCGCGAATAACTTAACGCATAGAACCTTTGAAGCGATTCAGTTTTACTTATTGCAAGCTTCAAATAAATTAGCGATTGAGCAAGGCGCCTGCCCTAAATTTAATGAAACCCGTTTATCTCAAGGTATTTTACCGATCGATACGTACAAAAAAGAAATCGATAACATTACCGGTGAACCACTGCATTTAGATTGGGAAACTTTAAGAGAAAGTATTAAAAAGCATGGAGTTAGAAACTCTACTGTTTCAGCGTTAATGCCATCAGAAACATCATCACAAATTTCAAATGCGACTAATGGCATTGAACCACCTCGTGGTTTGATCAGCGTAAAGGCCAGTAAAGACGGTATTTTGAAACAAGTTGTTCCTGAATATGAAAGATTGAAAGATAACTATGAATTATTGTGGAATATTCCTAGTAATGAAGGTTACTTACAACTTGTCGGGATCATGCAAAAATTCATTGATCAAACAATTTCTGCCAATACTAACTATGATCCTTCTAAGTTTGAAGGGGGCAAAGTACCGGTAAAACAAATATTAAAAGATCTACTAACAGCCTATAAACTTGGTGTTAAAACCATGTACTATCACAACACTCGTGATGGCGCTGATGATCAAGTAGAAGTTGAAAGTGATGACTGTGCAGGCGGTGCTTGTAAAATATAGCCAAACTAAATTATCACTAAGTAACCAAACTGAGTAGTTAAAGAAAGACGCTTAGTCATTATGATTAAGCGTTACTCTGAACTACGTTAGCAAAATAGAACTATACAATAATAACAATTTATTCTTTAGATATTTTTGAAACAGTGCAAAGTGCCATTGTTTCTAGGAGCACTACATGACCTACAGTACATTTAACCAAACTCCCAACAACGCTTTATTAGAGCCAATGTTTTTGGGAAATAGTGTAAATGTCTCTCGCTACGATCAGCAACGTTACATGGCTTTTGAAAAGCTCATTGAAAAACAGTTATCGTTTTTCTGGCGTCCAGAAGAAATTGACGTTTCAAAAGATAGAGCTGATTGGCAAGGTTTAACAAACTCTGAAAAGCATATTTTTATTTCTAATTTAAAATATCAAACACTGCTTGATAGTATGGCTGCCCGTTCAGTTAATGCGATGTTATTACCACTTGTTTCATTACCAGAAGTAGAAACATGGGTTGAAACATGGGCATTTAGTGAAACTATTCATTCTCGCTCTTACACGCATATTTTACGTAATTTATTTACCGACCCTAGTGAAGTATTTGACGATATTGTTGTTAACCCTGCGATATTAAAGCGCGCTAGCAGCATTGCTAAATATTTTGATGATGTGATCATCACCACTCAGCTTCTCCAGTCTCAAGGAGAAGGAATTTATGACGTTGAAGGTACTAGCATTGAAGTCACTCAGCGTAAATTAAAAGAGCGTTTATACCTTGCTATCTGTTCTGTCAATGCGTTAGAAGCCATTCGTTTTTATGTCAGTTTTGCCTGCTCTTTTGCCTTTGCAGAACGCGAATTACTTGAAGGTAATGCTAAAATAATAAAATTAAAATCCCGTCAGTCATGCACACACAATAGCAAAATTTTAAAAACTAATCAAGCTAAATCAAACACAAACAACGTGATCAACTTGTGTGGAACCACACATAAAATTACAAAAAATGCCACACAACTTAAAATAGCAGCATAAAAAATAAATATGTGGCTTTATCCCGGAATAAATAAAAATGAAATATACTACTTTTAATCAAAAAAATAATGACGCTTTAAAAGAACCGATGTTCTTTGGCAACCCTGTGAATGTATCACGTTATGATGTTCAAAAACACGTGGCATTCGAAAACTTAATTGAGAAACAACTGTCTTTCTTCTGGCGACCAGAAGAAGTTGATGTATCAAAAGATCGCGGGGATTGGCAAAGTCTATCTGATGCCGAAAAGCACATTTTCATCTCTAACCTTAAATATCAAATCTTACTTGATAGTATGGCCGCACGTTCAGTTAATGCGGTGTTACTCCCATTGGCTTCCTTACCTGAAGTTGAAACATGGATAGAAACATGGGCATTTAGTGAGACGATTCATTCTCGTTCATATACACATATTTTAAGAAATTTATTCACCCACCCTGGTGAAGTATTTGATGAAATAATCATTAACCCTGCAATATTGAAACGTGCTGAAAGTATTGCGCTTTACTTTGATGATTTAATTTTATATTCACAGTTATATAACTTACATGGCGAAGGTAAACATACATCTGAAGGTGTTGAATATGATGTTACTTTACGCAAATTAAAGGAAAAGTTATACCTTGCGGTGTGCTCTGTTAATGCTTTAGAAGCTATTCGTTTTTACGTTAGTTTCGCCTGTTCGTTTGCGTTTTCAGAGAGATCTTTACTTGAGGGGAACAGCAAACTAATTCGCCTTATTGCAAGGGACGAAGCCCTTCATTTAACGGGTACACAGCAAGGTATAACTTTTCCTTTAATTTGCGTAAAGTAACATCATATTCAACACCTTCAGATGTATGTT
>JAQWHO010000222.1 GCA_029249355.1 Thalassotalea sp. | reverse complement strand
TTCAACTACTCAAAATTCTTTGTTATACAACTATCCATATAGACAATTATATAACGCCACCACGGCCTTCTACAATCGAAGTTGCCACAGCTCTAGGTGTTTCACTGTATTGCTTAAATTCCATAGAGTATGATGCACGACCTTGCGTTGCACTACGAAGTGCTGTCGCATAACCAAACATTTCAGATAATGGCACTGTTGCGTTCACTATCTTACTGTTACTAGGACCTTCGTCCATGCCATCAATCATACCGCGTCGACGATTCAAATCACCGACTACATCGCCCATATTTTCTTCAGGCGT
Source organism: Thalassotalea sp. (assembly GCA_029249355.1). Classification (GTDB taxonomy): domain Bacteria; phylum Pseudomonadota; class Gammaproteobacteria; order Enterobacterales; family Alteromonadaceae; genus Thalassotalea_H. The sequence continues at coordinate 7,533 of JAQWHO010000222.1, read as the reverse complement.
TGTTACTTCTACCTTCATCACTGGCTCTAATAAAGCGGGAGATGCTGCCATCACACCGTTTTTAAAGCCCATCGAAGCTGCCACTTTGAATGCGATTTCATTTGAGTCTGTTTCATGAAATGAGCCGCCTGTTAAAGTCACTTTAATATCTAACATTGGATATGATGCTAATACACCAGAATCCATTTGCTCTTGAAAGCCTTTCTCAATTGCAGGAAAGTATTCTTTTGGAATATCTGCACTATTTAAAAGCGCATTTTCAAAAACAAAACCTTTACCGTCACCTGCAGGCTCTATCGTCAAACAAACGTGACCATATTGACCTTTCGTTCCCATTTGACGTTCAAACTTACCTTCAGCTTTTGCTGATTTGGTAATAGTTTCTCGATAAGAAACTTGTGGATTACCGATGTTACAGTCAACTTTAAACTCACGCATCATACGATCGGTAATAATATCTAAGTGAAGTTCACCCATGCCTGATATTATCGTTTGACCTGTTTCTTCATCAATCTCTACATGAAATGAAGGATCTTCAGCAGCAAGTTTTGTTAATGCATTAGTGAGTTTTTCTTGATCAACTTGCGTTTTCGGTTCAACGGCCACTGAAATAACGGGTTCAGGGAATTCCATTTTATCCAAGGTAATAATATTACTCGGATCACATAATGTTTCGCCTGTTGTGACATCTTTAAGCCCAATAGCTGCGGCAATATCACCTGCGCGTACTTCTTTAATTTCTTGTCTGTCATTAGCGTGCATTTGTACAATACGACCCAAACGCTCTTTTTTACCTTTAATAGGATTAAAGACCATGTCGCCGGTTTTAACTACGCCAGAATAAACGCGGAAGAAAGTTAACGTGCCAACAAATGGGTCTGTGGCAATTTTAAAGGCAAGTGCAGAAAAAGGAGCATTATCATCGGCTTCTCTAATCACTTCAGATTCAGCTTTATCGTTGCTTATTCCACTAATAGCGGCAACTTCAGTAGGTGAAGGTAAATATTCAATTACTGAATCTAATACCGCTTGAACACCCTTGTTTTTAAAAGCAGAACCACAAGAACACAGAATTATTTCGTTATTAATTGTACGTTGACGCAGACCTGACTTAATTTCTTCTTCAGATAATTCACCTTCTTCTAGGTACTTATCCATTAATTCATCATTTGCTTCTGCAGCTTCAGACACTAAATTATCGCGCCACTCTTCAGCTTCATCTTGCATATCTGCAGGAATATCTTCGTATGTGAACGTCATGCCTTGATCAGCTTCGTTCCAGTTGATTGCCTTCATTTTGACCAAATCAACAATACCAGAAAATTCTTCTTCAGCACCAATGGCCAAATGAATTGGTACAGCATTAGCGCCAAGACGTTCTTTTAATTGTTTTACTACATTTAAAAAACTTGCGCCTGTTCTGTCCATTTTATTCACGAAGACAATGCGTGGCACTGCATACTTTTCCATTTGTCGCCAAACGGTTTCAGTTTGCGGTTGAACACCTGATGAAGCACATAATACTAATACAGCACCATCTAATACACGTAGTGAACGTTCAACTTCAATAGTAAAATCTACATGGCCAGGGGTATCGATTATATTTATGCGGTGATCTTCAAACTGCCCCGTCATACCTTTCCAAAAACAAGTGGTTGCAGCCGAGGTAATAGTGATACCACGCTCTTGTTCTTGTTCCATCCAATCCATAGTCGCAGCACCATCATGTACTTCACCGATCTTATGAGAAAGACCTGTGTAGAAAAGTACACGTTCTGTTGTTGTTGTTTTACCAGCATCAACATGAGCACAAATACCAATATTTCGATAACGCTCAATTGGGGTAGTACGAGCCACTAATTTTTCCTTCGGTTTAAAGATATATAATTAAATAATTTCACTATAGGAATCTAAAATCATTTAAATATATTCTAATTTCAAATATATCTAGAGTAGAAAAGCGCAGCTGCTGTTCTAAAACAATCAACTGCGCTGTTCAATTTTTTACTATCGTGCTTACCAGCGATAGTGAGCGAATGCTTTGTTCGCTTCGGCCATACGGTGAACGTCTTCACGTTTTTTAACCGCACTACCTTTACTATCTGATGCATCAAGCATTTCGTTAGCAAGGCGTTGAGCCATTGATTTTTCACCACGTTTACGAGCTGCTTCAACTAACCAACGCATGGCTAGAGCATTACGACGAACTGGACGAACTTCAACTGGTACTTGATAAGTAGAACCACCTACACGACGAGACTTAACTTCGACTTGTGGACGGATATTTTCAAGTGCAACTTCAAAAAGCTCTAAGTGAGTTTTTTCAGTATTTTTTTCAGTTAAAATGTCTAATGCACCGTATACAATTTTTTCTGCAGTAGATTTTTTACCATCAACCATAAGAATGTTGATGAATTTTGCTAAAAGTTCATTATGGAACTTAGGATCTGGCAATATTTTACGTTGCCCAACGACGCGTCTTCTTGGCATCTTAATTCTCCGTTGTATTCAGGAATAACCCAAAATGTAATATTTTATTTGGCCTTACTTAACGTTTCTAATCTCTTTAATACCTATTTAAGGTAGAGACCGGGAAACTTAAGATTTAGGTCGCTTAGCACCGTACTTAGAACGGCCTTGTCTACGATCGTTAACGCCTGAACAATCAAGTGCGCCACGAACGGTGTGATAACGTACACCCGGAAGATCTTTAACACGACCGCCACGGATTAAGATAACACTATGTTCTTGTAAGTTATGACCTTCACCACCGATGTATGAAGTAACTTCGAAGCCGTTAGTTAAACGAACACGAGCTACTTTACGTAAAGCTGAGTTAGGTTTTTTTGGTGTAGTAGTATACACACGAGTACATACGCCACGACGTTGTGGACAAGCTTGTAACGCCGGAACGTTACTTTTTTGTACTTGTCTGACACGTGGTTTACGTACCAATTGGTTAATAGTTGCCATTATAGCTCCTGATTAATTAAAACTATGGGTAATTTATATTGACTAAGTTTGCCAAATTACCCGCTTATAAACGTGAAAAACCGCGACCTTTTTAATCAAGTACTCAGAGTACAGAATAAAAGGTCGCGGAATTCTAATGGTCAAGCTTTAACCTGTCAAGCTTTACTAGCAGAAGACAGGTTAAATTAGACGTTTTTTACATAATTGCCATATTAATCGGCATTTAAAGCGTCAGTTAAAGCTTGCGCTGCTTCATCAGCTGATACTGTTATTTCTTCTTCCACAACAGCATTGCGTTTACGCGCACGCTCTTGATGGTAAGCATAACCTGTACCTGCTGGGATCAAACGACCAACAATAACGTTTTCTTTCAAGCCACGTAACTTATCTTTCTTACCTGCAACAGCAGCTTCAGTAAGTACACGTGTTGTTTCTTGGAACGATGCCGCAGAAATAAATGACTCAGTTGAAAGTGATGCTTTTGTGATACCCATCATCTGCATTTCATATTCAGCAGGACGTTTACCTTCAGCTTCAAGTTCACGGTTAGCGATATTCACGTGAGCAACTTCAAGTTGTTCACCTTTCAAGAATTCACTATCACCAGCGTCAAGAATTTCACACTTACGAATCATTTGACGAACAATAACTTCGATGTGCTTATCGTTAATTTTTACACCTTGTAAACGGTATACTTCTTGTACTTCGTTAACAATGTAGTTAGCAACTGGTGCTACACCACGTAAGCGTAAAATATCATGTGGAGATTCAGGACCATCGGCGATTACTTCACCTTTAATCACTGGCTCACCTTCATAGATATTTAATTGACGTGTTTTCGGAATCATCTCTTCGTAAACTTCACCACTTGGTTGAGTGATAAGTAAACGAACTTTACCTTTAGTTTCTTTACCAAAACCAACAACACCTGTTTTCTCAGCAAGAATAGCTGGAAGTTTAGGTTTACGAGCTTCAAATAAATCTGCAACACGTGGAAGACCACCGGTAATATCACGAGTTTTTGAACTTGCTTGTGGTATACGAGCTAGTGCATCACCAACGTTTACATCAACACCATCTTCTAGGTTAACAATCGCGTTACCTGGTAAGTAGTATAATGCTGGAATTTCAGTACCAGCAATGTTTACCGCATTACCTTTCGCATCAATCAATTTAACTGCTGGGCGCATTTCTTTACCTGCAGCATTACGTTGACCAGCATCAGTAACGATAATACTTGATAAACCAGTTAAATCATCTGTTTGACGAACCATAGTTACGCCATCAACAAGATCTACGAATTGAACTTTACCTGCCACTTCCGTAATAATTGGATGTGTATGAGGGTCCCAATTTGCAATAGTTTCACCAGACTTAACAACACCGCCATCTTTCTTAGAGATGATTGAACCGTAAGGCACTTTATAACGCTCTTTCTCACGACCTAGTTCATCAATAATAGTAAGCTCAGATGAACGAGAAGTGATAACAAGATGTTTATCAGAATTAGTTACAAACTTAGCATTTTGAAGTTTTAAAGTACCAGAGTTTTTAACTTGAATACTGTTCTCTGCAGATGCACGAGATGCCGCACCACCGATATGGAACGTACGCATGGTAAGCTGTGTACCAGGCTCACCAATTGATTGTGCTGCCACAACACCAATCGCTTCACCTTGGTTGATCATATGGCCACGAGCCAAATCACGACCGTAACAATGTGCACAAATACCAAAATCTGTCTTACAGGTAATAATTGAGCGAACCATCATTTGATCAATTGAATTTTCTTCAATGAAATCACATAACGCTTCATCAATTAAGGTATTACGAGGAAGTAATACTTCATCAGTGCCTGCTTTTAATACGTCTTCAGCAACAACACGACCAAGTACACGTTCACGTAACGGTTCAACAACATCACCACCTTCAATTAATGGTGTCATTAATAGACCGTCGTGCGTACCACAATCATGCTCAGTAACAACCAAATCTTGTGCAACATCAACTAAACGACGAGTTAAGTAACCCGAGTTTGCTGTTTTAAGTGCAGTATCGGCCAAACCTTTACGCGCACCATGAGTTGAGATGAAGTATTGTAATACGTTCAAACCTTCACGGAAGTTAGCTGTGATTGGTGTTTCGATGATTGAACCATCTGGTTTAGCCATCAAGCCACGCATACCGGCTAATTGACGAATCTGAGCGGCACTACCACGAGCACCAGAATCCGCCATCATGTAGATTGAGTTGAAAGAATCTTGCTCTTCTGGCTTACCATCACGGTTAATAACAGTTTCTTTCGATAAATTGTCCATCATCGCTTTCGAAATCTTTTCGTTAGCAGAAGACCAAATATCAATAACTTTGTTGTATTTTTCGCCCTGTGTAACTAAACCTTGTTCAAATTGAGACTGAATTTCAGAAACTTCTTCTTCAGATTCTTCAATGATAGTGTATTTAGCATCAGGAATAACCATATCATCGATACCAACAGACGCACCAGCGATCATCGCGTAGTGGAAACCGGTATACATAATGTGATCGGCAAATATTACTGTGTCTTTTAAACCAAGGTTACGATAAGCATGGTTGATCAATTTTGAAATAGGTTTTTTACCTAAAGGCTGATCAATTAACTCGTAAGGCATACCTTTTGGACAAACTTGCCACAAAATCGCACGACCAACCGTAGTATCACGTAAATTAGTATGGGCAACTAATTCACCTTCAGCGTTACGAATATGTTCAGTAATACGAATTTTTACACGTGCATGCAATTCAGCAGCACCTGTACGATACGCTTTTTCAGCTTCTTTAGTGTCAGCAAATACCATGCCTTCACCTAAACCATTTACACGATCACGTGTTAGGTAATATAAACCTAATACAACATCTTGTGATGGTACGATGATTGGATCACCGTTAGCTGGAGAAAGAACGTTATTCGTTGACATCATCAACGTACGAGCTTCCATTTGTGCTTCGATTGTCAACGGTACGTGTACCGCCATTTGGTCACCATCGAAATCGGCGTTATATGCCGCACAAACTAATGGATGCAAATGAATCGCTTTACCTTCAATAAGAACAGGTTCAAACGCTTGAATACCTAATCTATGAAGTGTTGGTGCACGGTTAAGCATTACCGGATGTTCACGAATCACTTCGTCAAGTACATCCCAAACTTCAGCGCCTTCACGTTCAACTAATTTTTTAGCGGCTTTAATAGTAGTCGCTAAACCACGTGCTTCTAATTTTCCGTAGATAAATGGCTTGAATAATTCAAGTGCCATTTTCTTAGGTAAACCACACTGGTGTAAACGTAATGTAGGACCAACAGTAATTACAGAACGACCAGAATAATCAACACGCTTACCAAGTAGATTCTGACGGAAACGACCTTGCTTACCTTTAATCATATCGGCAAGTGATTTAAGAGGACGTTTGTTAGAACCTGTAATTGCGCGACCACGACGACCGTTATCTAATAGTGCATCAACAGACTCTTGTAACATACGTTTTTCGTTACGTACGATAATGTCTGGAGCAACTAGGTCTAGAAGACGTTTTAGACGGTTGTTACGGTTAATAACTCGACGGTATAAATCGTTCAAATCAGACGTTGCAAAACGGCCACCATCCAATGGTACTAACGGACGTAAATCCGGTGGTAAAATTGGTAGTACGTTCATGATCATCCACTCAGGCTTGTTACCTGAAGCGGCGAATGCTTCCATTAATTTTAAACGTTTAGTAATTTTCTTGCGTTTAGTTTCACTACCGATTTCAGGAAGCTCTTCACGCATTTGCGCTACTTCACCATCTAAATCAATTTGTTGTAATAAAGCTAATACCGCTTCTGCACCCATAAGTGCATCAAATTCATCACCATGTTCTTCTAACGCATCAAGATATTCTTCTTCCGTTAGAATTTGGCTTTTCTCTAATGTTGTCATACCAGGTTCGGTAACAACATAAGATTCAAAATATAATACGCGTTCAATATCACGTAACGTCATATCAAGTAATAAACCAATACGAGACGGTAATGATTTTAAGAACCAAATATGTGCTACTGGGCTGGCTAATTCGATATGACCCATACGGTCACGACGAACTTTGGTTAATGTAACTTCAACGCCACATTTTTCACAAATAACACCACGATGCTTTAAGCGTTTGTATTTACCACAAAGACATTCGTAATCTTTAACTGGTCCAAAAATACGCGCACAAAATAAACCATCACGCTCAGGCTTGAACGTACGATAATTAATCGTTTCTGGTTTTTTAACTTCACCAAATGACCAAGAACGAATCTGATCTGGTGACGCTAGTCCGATGCGAATACCATCGAACTCTTCTGTTTGATTTTGTTGCTTAAGAAACTTAAGTAAATCTTTCACACTATTCTCCTGTCGGAGTTAAACTTTGAAGAGAAAGTCATTTGACTGACTTTCTCCGCGTACTGAGCTTTATAAATAAAGCTCAGCAATACCGTTTTATCAGCTAGTCCTGATCTAATTCGATGTTAATACCTAACGAACGAATTTCTTT
>JAQWHO010000221.1 GCA_029249355.1 Thalassotalea sp. | reverse complement strand
CTTGTGGAATTTCAGGATTAAAATTCATTAAATATCGTGAGGTTTGCCACGTATCCCAAGGTACTGATAATACTGGAAGTCCCGTCATAAACGCTTGTTTACACAATTGCATTACTTGCTCGTTAGGCTGATATCCATTCGTTAGTAATAACGCAGCGACTTTTGTACCATTTAACGCAGAAAGACACGTCGCGATGATAATGTCTGTTCTATCGCCCGGTGTAACAATTAAGCGGCTTGGCTGTAAATGGCTCATTAAATTTTCAGCACTTCTCGCACAAAAGCTAATACTTCTAATTCTTCGATGATCAATGTCGCCTGGATTTATCACTGTAGCTTCTAAATAATCGCAAATATCAATAACTCTTGGCGCGATAAGATCCATTTCCCAAGGAATACTTCCGAGTAAATCAAAGTTTCTAGCAGTAAATATTGCTAAATTTTTCCAAGATGAAATATCTACTTCATTATTAATTTCATGCTCTCTGGGTAAAAGTCCGTATTCATCTTTATCAGGAGAATTGATTTTATTGATAATACAACCGATCAATTTTTTGCTTTTAATACCACCGAAGGTTTCAGCGCTCATTTCTATGCGATCTTCAAATTCTTCTGGAGAGTCATTATCTGGTGAAGCAACAAGAATAATTTCAGCGGATAATGTTTGCGCAACATCGCGATTAATTCTTCCAGCATAAGGTTGACGCGTTGTTGGGATCAGGCCTTCAATAATCGTTAGATCATAGTCTTTGCTGAAATCATCAAAATTTGCCACTAACTGCTCAAGTACAACATCATGATGGCCTTCACCCATTTGCTCTTCGACATAACTTAACGGAATAGAGCTGCTATTTTGTGAAAGGCTTACCACTTGATTCTTATTTTGCAATACATTACGAGAAGGCTGGCTGATTGGTTTAAAGTGTCCAACTTTGATGCCTTTTTGCCGACAAGCATGTACTAAACCTAAAACAACACTCGTTAAACCAACACCAAAACCAACGGGAATTAACATGATACGGCGAGACATATTAATGCTCCTGCTCTAATAATTGAAAAGTTTGTTCAGCGATCACCCATTCCTCATTTGTCGGGATCACCCAGCATGGTGTTGAGCTATTTTTTGAAATATTACCTTGTTTGCCAAATCGCATGTGTTCATTTGCCGTTTTATCTTCGTTGAAATTGAGTAGTGAAAGTTGCGACAAAATTAATGAGCGAATCAACATTGAGTTTTCACCTATACCACCAGTGAATATTAAACCGTCGAGTGATTGGAAGTTGCATGAAAATGAGGCGATACTTTTCGCGATTCGGTAACTAAATATTGATAATGCCAAAGTTGCTTGTTTATTACCTTTTTCAGCCGCTTCTTCAATCGTTCTACAATCATTGCTTAATTGAGAAACGCCGAGCAAGCCACTTTTTTTATTCAAAATATTGTTAACTTCATTAAGGCTATAGCCGAGTTGTTCCACAAGATGAAAAATAACGCCAGGGTCAACATCGCCACTTCTAGTGCCCATCATTACGCCTTCCAGTGGTGTGAGCCCTAAACTAGTGTCAACACTACAGCCTTGTTTAATTGCCGTAACACTACAACCATTACCTAAATGCGCACTGATAAAATTGCATTGTTCGACAGGTTTATTAATCATTTTTGCAGCTTCTTTACTCACAAAGTAGTGACTGGTTCCATGAAAACCGTATTTTCTGATGCCATGGTCCTGATAAAATTTATAAGGTAAACCATAGATATAAGCCTTTTCAGGCATGGTTTGATGAAAAGCTGTATCAAAAATGGCAATTTGAGGAATTTGACTAAAAGCTTGTTCGGCCGCATTGATACCTTGCAGGTTTGCTGGGTTATGCAGCGGTGCTAATTTAGATAGTTGATCAATGCTTTGCTTAACATCGGCATTAATAAGTGTAGGTTGGCTGTATTGCTCTCCGCCATGGACAACACGATGTCCAATGGCGTATACGCTTTCTTTCAATTGATGTTTGGCTAAATAACTAACGAGGAAATTTATTGCAACTTGATGATCAAAAGGAGAAGTTAAGTTTGATTTTTCTTTCTCTTCATGATGTTTAATTGTGATGACAGCATCTGGTGATAATAAACATTCAGCAAGCCCTGAAAGAATGACTTGACCGTTTATTGGATTCATTAATGAGAATTTTAACGACGAACTGCCACAGTTGATAACTAATATATTGTTTTGCATATATTTTACGAATTTATGAAAGAAACGAAAGGTAACAATAGTATAGACGCATTTAAATTACAGAAGTTTGATTTGCTGCAATTTTTTACTTTGTTGCTTGATTTTTAGACGAAGCAGCAACTTTATACTATCTTTTAATTAACAGTTGTTATAGTGTGCGCCTATGAATGTAGTAGAAATTATCAAGTTAGGTCAAAGGTACAAACAACTTTGGCCGGAAAAAGTTGAGTTAGCGAGTTATTTTGAAGAATATCGCTCAATTCAAGTGAGCCGTCTTGTTTGTCGTTATCTACCGGGTCTCGCATTATTTATTTTTATAATGCAGCTATATTTAGGTGGCATTCAACAATTACCTCAATCTATCGTTTATGCTTTCTTTATTTTAAGTATTCCGGTGCAAGCACTTGTTATGCTTGGCGTTAAAGCGGATAAATTTTTACCACCGGCTTTAGCAAATTGGTATAAAGAAGGGGTGGCTAAAATTAATCAAAGTGGTGGCGATATTAAGCTTTCTGTGCAAAAACCTCGTTATTTTGATTTAGCTCAACTGCTCAACGTAAGTTATTCAGGAGCACATCACAGTTCTTAATATTTGAATCATAAGATTGATTGTTAATATTGATTTATATATTACAAAAAAAGCGTTTATCGATAAGGTTTACGCTTTTTTAGTTATATTTCTGCTGGATTTATTTTTGATATAAACGGATCTGAAAGTCTGCATGGCAAATAAAGTTTTTTAACATTGCCAACTCTTGCTTAACCGTTTCACTTGCTTTAAAAGCAAAAGGCGTCATTGATAATAAATTTAAAACATCTTCACCTGTATCAAGAGTCATCTCGTACGACAAATTTTCTTGATGTATTAAAGTTAACTGCTCGACAGGGCTTTTTTCAACGTTATGTTCTTTCGCTTCTCTATATATTTTTTCTTTTAATTCTATTAAATGACGTTGGGCAGGGGTTACCGTTAACAAATAACCTTGAGTGTTTAATACGCGAGAAAATTCAGTCTCTAAAATTGGCGCGTAAATAGAGATGATCCAATCAAAGAAATTATTTTCAAAAGGCAGTTGCGATAATGTACCTACACTAAAATGACATTGAGGATATTTTTTAGCGGCTTTTTTTACTGCTTCTTTTGCTATATCAATACCGTAAACTGAATTCTCAATAGTTTTATGTTGATGTGTGTAATAGCCTTCACCACAACCAGCATCAAATAATTTACCTGATTGCAAACCATAACTTTGATAAATACCAACTAACTTGTTGATTAATGGTTGATAATAACGTTTTTCTAAAAAAGCCCTTCGTGCATTTACCATCGCTTTATTATCGCCAGGTTCTTTAGAGTGTTTAAATTGCACAGGCAATAAATTTACATAGTTTTCTTTAGCGAGATCAAAACAGTGATTATTTTCACAGCGAAAAGTACGCTCATCGAATGATAGTACTTGTTCACAAAGGGGACATTGGTATTGAGCAG
>JAQWHO010000220.1 GCA_029249355.1 Thalassotalea sp. | reverse complement strand
AACCACCAATTGCTGGGTTACAAGACATTTGCCCTAAAGTATCAATATTATGTGTCAGTAAAAGAGTTTTACAGCCCATACGTGCTGAGGCTAATGCAGCTTCAGTACCTGCATGTCCACCACCAACAACGATCACATCGTATGAGTCTTGGTACCACATAAAATAAACCTTAGAAAAATATTTAAAAATAAAAGGGCACGTATTTTAACTGTTTTTGAAGTTAAGTGAAACGATCATTTTCGATAAATGATCATCAGTAGATCGTTTAATAATATATAAGATCTTTAAATAGATCTTATTATTATTACTTATTAGTAAACGCCTTTTCTGTGGGTAAGTAGTTTTTCCTTATAAAGATCAAATGATTATTAAGGATCATTATCTGTGATCAAACGTTGATCAACGACCGAATAAGCTATGATCAAATTGATGTTTTATCCACAGGCAGTATTGTTATTAATTATATAAACTGGAAAATAACCGTTAATTAATAGTTTATTTTCTTTTTATCCACAAAAGGGTGTTTTTGTGTTTATATTTGTTGATAACTTATATGAGCTTTATTTAAATAAGATCTTTATTATTTATGATCCATAACTTTGCTTCTTCTTCAGGATCTATATCCTCGAGCATATCAAAAGTTTTTAAAGGAATAATTTCAATAGAACCTTTTGATTTTAAAAGTTTATTTATATTTTTTGCCGCTAAACAAAAAGTATCATAACTTGTGTCACCTAGGCCGATAATGAAAAAACGTAGCGAAGATAGATCTTCTGTTGAATGAATTAAGTTATTAACAAAGGCTTGAATATTATCAGGGAACTCACCTGCACCGTGTGTTGAAGTACAAATTAACCATGTTTGATTATTGGTTGGTATTTGAGCAAACTCAGGGGATAAATGTAATTCTGTGTGATGATTGAGTGACGTTAATGCTTCTTCACAAGCTTCAGCAACATACTCACTTCCACCTAACATGCTGCCAACAATGATTTGAATGGACGCCATTTTTTATTCCTAACACGTAATTTAATAATAATATTATAAATTATTATTATTATAAATATATGCTGAAAAATTATCTAATAAATGGCTTTTTACCATAACTACACGAAGGGATTTTTTATTTGGTATTTATAATATTATTGGGCTTTATATAAAGAAAAAGCGATGTTTATACATCGCTTATAAAATAGATATTGTTTAAGATTACCGATTTAAGTTTATTATTTCCCAATACAAAAAGAAGAGAATATTTCACCCAGTAAATCGTCATTAGTAAACTCACCGGTGATTTTATTGAGTGCTTCCTGACATAAGCGTAACTCTTCAGCGAGTATTTCACCGGCCACATAAGCTTCTAGTTGTTCTAAACCTAACACTAAGTGACTATGGGCTTCTTTTAAAGCAGAAAGATGACGTCGACGCGCCATAAAGCCGCCTTCGGTATTACCTTGATAACCCATTATTTCTTTTAAGTGCTCTTTAAGCTCTGTTGTCCCTTGGCCTGTTTTTGCTGATAACGTTATCGTAGGGAGTACGTTATTCTCTTCTATTCCTGTTGGCTTTCCTGATAAATCGGCTTTATTTCTGATGACACTTAATCCAATATTTTCAGGGAGTTTTTCAAAAAACTCTGGCCAAATATTTTTTGGGTTTTGGTATTCATCTTTTGTTGAATCAACCATCAGTAGAACACGGTCTGCTTGTTTTATTTCTTGCCAAGCTCGCTCAATACCAATTTGTTCTACTTTGTCTGCACTTTCTCTAAGGCCTGCGGTATCAATAATATGTAAAGGCATACCGTCAATGTGTATTTGTTCTGATAATACATCTCTCGTTGTTCCTTCAATATCTGTCACTATTGCGCTTTCTTTTCCGCTAAGTGCATTTAAAAGACTAGATTTACCAGCATTAGGGCGACCAGCAATAACCACTCGCATACCTTCGCGAATAATACTGCCTTGCTGAGCTTGTTGTTGAACATTTTCAACTTGGCTAATAATGGCTTTTAAATCATTGACTATTTTTTCGTCGGCAAGAAAGTCAATTTCTTCTTCTGGAAAATCAATAGCTGCTTCAACATACATTCTTAAATGAACCGTAGAGTTCACCATTTCATTAACGAGCTTTGAAAAATCACCTTGTAACGAATGGAGTGCGCAGCGAGCGGCTTGCTCAGAACTTGAGTTAATTAAGTCTGCTATGGCTTCAGCTTGCGTTAAATCGAGTTTATCGTTGATAAAGGCTTGCTCACTAAATTCACCAGGCTTTGCCATTCTTATTTTATCTATACTTAGTATTTCTTTTAATAACATATCTAAAATAACGGGTCCGCCATGTCCTTGAAGTTCTAAAACATCTTCGCCAGTGAATGAGTTAGGTCCTTTAAAATAAAGCGCGATACCTTGGTCGAGTATTTGATTGTTAATCGCATGAAAAGGTAAATATTCTGCTTTTCTTAATTCAGGTACTTTTCCTAAAATAGCTTTTGCGACATTGATTACTTCAGGACCTGATACTCTGATGATCCCAACACCACCTCGTCCTGGTGCTGTTGCTTGTGCAGCTATAGTTTCTTTGTATGCTTGTATCATTGCAGGTTGACTCATTTAAAAGGGATCATCATAAAATTATCGTTATTATAAACGGTAAGCTATTAATTGGGTATGTTCGAATTTAATCAATTTTGGATAAAAAAAAAGCGACTAAAAGTCGCTTTTTATCAATTACTATTGTGATGTTAGCTATTTTTCTTTTTTTCTATTCCGGCAAATATAATTTTCATTTGAATAATAGAAATAACATTACTGACTAACCAGTATAAAACTAGCCCTGATGGGAACCAGAAGAAAAATACGGTAAACATAACTGGCATGTATTGCATTATTTTCTGTTGCATAGGGTCTTGTATGGTCATTGGCTGCATTTTCTGCATAATGAACATACTTACACCCATTAATACCGGTAAAATGTAGTAAGGGTCTTTTGACGATAAATCTTGTAACCATAAACCAAAGGTTGCATGACGTAATTCAACACTTTCTAAAAATACCCAATACAAAGCTAAGAAAATTGGCATTTGAATTAATAATGGTAAACAACCACCCGCTGGATTTACTTTCTCTTTTTTATACATTTCCATGGTAGCTTGAGACATTTTTTGACGGTCATCGCCAAATCGTTCTTTTAGCTGAGCCATTTTCGGAGCGAGTTCGCGCATTTTTGCCATTGAGGTGTATTGTGCTTTTGTAAGTGGATACATAACACCTTTAACAATTATTGTGATCATGATAATTGCGATACCCCAGTTTACAACAAGTGCTTGTATTTGAAGTAGTAACCAGTGAAGCGGTTGGCTGATCATGAATAAAAAGCCGAAGTCGACGGTTAATTCTAATCCGTCGGCTATTTTTTCAAGGGCTTCTTGATCTTTAGGACCAACATAAAAACTTGTAGAAGCTGTAGCTTGTTGCTTAGGTTCAATAATTAAAGCCGGAGATTTAAAACCAATTACTGCATCTTGGTTATTTGAAAAGCTAGTATAAAGCAAGTTTGCTTCTGTTTGATTAGGGATCCAAGAAGAGACAAAATAATGCTGTAACATCGCAACCCAACCACCTTGAGTTGTTACGTTTAAGTTTGCATCAGCAATATCATCAAAATCATATTTTTCGTATCTTTCTTCTTTAGTTGAATAAGCTGCTCCACGGTAAGTTGGAATTAATGCACTTGAACTATCAACTAATGAAGATTGTTTTAACTGAGCGTAAAGCTCTACACTTGCTGCTGCTTCAGAGTTATTATCTATGATGTAATCAACATTAACTTTGTAATTTGATTTTTCAAAAGTAAAACGTTTAATGACAGTTAAGCCATTTTCAGCGATATAGGTTAAATCAACAATCAGTGGTTGTTCACCGGTTAATTCAAATTGATTTGTTTCTACTTGGTAAATAGGTCGACCTTTAACAACTCTATCTATACCTTGTGCACCCGTTAAACCACTTTGAGCAATATATTTGAAATTACCATTTTGCATAATGGTAAATGGAATACCGCTACCTTGCTCTGTTTCGTAATCAAGTAGAGTTGCTTCAACAATATCACCACCTTGAGTATTAATTTTTAATTTTAATACGTCAGTTGTAACTTCTATTAATGCTGCACTTGATACTATTGGTTTAGCAATTGGTGTCATTGCTGAACTAGAAGCAGGTACAAAATCATCACTATTTGTATTTGATGCTGAATTAGGAACAGATGAATCAGCTTGATTAGTTGTTACAGGCTGTTGTACCGGGGCATTTTCTAACTGCCATTGTTGGTAGAGTAAAAATGATACTACCATTAGTGCAATGAACAGAAAACTGCGTTGAGATTCCATAATATGTTATTTCTCTTTTTTAAGTGGTGGTACGGGATCTTCTCCACCCGCATTTAATGGATGGCATTTTAGTATACGTTTGCTTGCTAACCAACTACCTTTTAACACACCAAAGCGATTAATTGCTTCAATAGCATAAAAAGAACAGGTTGGGGTGAAGCGGCAGTTATTGCCAAGTAGTGGGCTAAGCCAACGTTGATAGGCTTTTACGAATGAAATTGCTATTACTTGTGGCGTTGAATTATTTTTCGCCATATCTTTTCTAATTGTTGTCTAATTTCTTGATTATCTAACTTATCAGTGCCTGATTTAACCATTATTACCATATCGATACCTGGTAAGTTGTGTTGGTTTAGGCGAAAACTTTCTCGTATTTGGCGCTTAATTCTATTTCTTTGAACGGCTAATTTAACGCGTTTTTTAGCTATAGCTAAACCTAAACGATTAGTTTTTTCTGAATTTGGGGTAATTAGAACAGTAATATGATGAGAGCCAAAACGCATTGGTTTTGAAAATACTGTTTGGAATTGACCGGGAGTCAACAAACGAGACTCCCGATTAAATTCGTAAGTAACCATAATGGGTTACCTTCTCTTTATTGATGATTCAACAAAAAGATTAAGCGCTAAGACTTGCACGGCCTTTAGCACGACGACGTGCAATTACAGCACGGCCGTTTTTAGTTGCCATGCGAGCACGGAATCCGTGATTACGCTTACGTTTTAATACGCTTGGTTGAAATGTTCTTTTCATTACGCTATCCGTCGGTTGTTGTTGCCCTGGCATAACCGCCGTTTTGAGCACACTGGGTCTAAAAAAGAGGCAGAATTCTATACATAATACGGATAATTGTCAACGCCTAATATAAATATAATATGAAAAGATCCTTTGTTGATCTTTTCATGATCTGATGAATATCCACAGTTTGATAACAAAATAGGATCATGTTGTTGATTATTTGCTCTTTTATTGCTTTTAAAGAGCAAATAATTCTAGTTAAATTATTTTAGTATAAATATATTATAAGGAACTTATTGTTATATTATTCATGCGTTTAAGCTTTTTATTTTTAAAGAGTTAAATATATTTATCTTACTGTTGTTGATGTTGTGGATAACTAAAGAGATAATGCCGTATTAAATAAAAATAAATATAACTAAAACCTGCCTTTTCTTATTAAATTGTTGGGATTATATTAGCTAGGAGCTTTTCTTGGATCACTCTTTGTGGCAACGTTGCCTTTCTATTTTGCAAGAAGAACTTCCTGCTCAACAATTCAGCATGTGGATCCGCCCACTTCAGTGCGTTATTGATGACAACATAATGACTTTATATGCACCTAATCGTTTTGTACTTGATTGGGTACGAGATAAATATGTCGCTCGAATTAACGAACTTGTGTCATTTGAAGAAAACGGTAATCCACCTTTATTAAGATTCGATGTAGGTAGTATCCCTAAGCCTCAAGCTGCTCCTGTTAATACAGATAATCATTTTGCTCCTTCTATGAAACCTAGTAGAACTCAGCAAAATAATGATCCTGAACCCAACATCCCTAAAAAAACAAATGTTAGAGTTAATTATACGTTTGATAATTTTGTTGAAGGTAAATCTAATCAATTAGCGAGAGCTGCTGCATCTCAAGTTGCCGACAATCCGGGCTCTGCATATAACCCATTATTTATTTATGGTGGTACGGGTTTAGGAAAAACGCATTTATTACATGCTGTTGGCAACGGAATTTTATTAAATAAGCCCAATGCAAAAATTGCTTACATGCATTCTGAACGTTTTGTTCAAGACATGGTGAGAGCACTTCAAAATAATGCGATGGAAAAATTTAAACAATATTATCGTAGTGTTGATGCACTTTTAATTGATGATATTCAATTTTTTGCTGGTAAAGACAGAACACAAGAAGAATTCTTCCATACTTTCAATGCGTTGCTCGAAGGTAATCAACAAATTATCCTAACGAGTGATCGGTACCCTAAAGAAGTAGATGTTGAAGATCGATTAAAATCAAGATTTGGTTGGGGACTTACCATTGCAATTGAACCTCCAGAACTTGAAACACGTGTTGCCATTCTTAAACGCAAGGCACAGGAAAGTCATATCAATTTAGCTGATGAAGTTGCCTTTTTTATTGCTAAACGTTTACGTTCTAATGTTCGAGAGTTAGAAGGGGCGTTAAATCGTGTTATTGCTAACGCAAACTTTACAGGCAGAGCAATAAATATTGATTTTGTTAAAGAAGCTTTAAGAGATTTACTTGCCTTACAGGATAAGTTAGTTACTATCGATAACATACAAAAAACAGTGGCAGAATATTATAAAATTAAAGTCGCTGATTTACTTTCAAAAAGAAGAAATAGATCTGTTGCTAGACCTAGACAAATAGCAATGGCATTATCTAAAGAATTAACAAATCATAGCTTGCCAGAAATTGGTGATGCTTTTGGTGGGAAAGACCATACAACTGTGTTGCATGCTTGTCGTAAAATTAAAACTTTACGAGAAGAGTCCCATGATATAAAAGAAGATTATTCTAACTTGACTAGAACTCTTTCGTCCTAATAATAAGGTTAAGACCAGCAGGTAAAAAATGAAGTTTTCATTAAATAGAGAATTATTACTAAAGCCACTATTGCTTGTATCTGGAGCAGTAGAAAGGAAAAGTACATTACCTATATTGGGTAATATATTACTTGATGTAAGTGAGCAGTCACTTACATTAACAGCTACTGATTTAGAACTTGAAATGGTTTCTTATGCCGTTGTTGATAATCAGGGTGAAGACGGTAAAATAACTATTCCTGCTCGCAAGCTACTCGATATTTGTAAAAGCTTACCTGACGGTTCTTTGATCAACTTTGAATCTGTAAATGACTCCGTCACTATTTCATCAGGCCGAAGTAAATATTCTCTATCTACATTACCCGCCGTTGATTTTCCAAATATTGAACAATGGAAAGGTGATGTAGAATTCAAGCTTTGTAAATCTGAATTATTGCGTTTAATTGAAAGTACTCATTTTTCAATGGCAAACCAAGATGTTCGTTATTATTTAAATGGTATGTCAATTGAAACAGAAGGAACAGAGATTCGTTCTGTTGCAACTGATGGTCATCGACTCGCTATTTGTAAATTAGCCAATGAATCTTTAGAGTTACCTAACAGACAAGTTATTGTGCCAAGAAAAGGCATTTTAGAAATTATTCGTTTGCTCGATCCTGTTGAAGAAGATGTTCAAGTATTTTTAGGTTCAAACCATATTCGAATTATTGATCAGGAGTTTTCTTTCACCAGTAAATTGGTTGATGGACGATTTCCTGATTATCGCCGCGTATTACCAAGAAATGGTGATAAAATTTTAAATACCGATAAAGATCAGTTAAGACAAGTTTTATCACGCGCTTCTATTTTATCTAATGAAAAATTTAAAGGTGTTAGACTTAATTTTGCTAATCCTGAATTAAAAATCACTGCTAATAATCCTGAACAAGAACAGGCTGAAGAAGTATTAGAAATTGATTTTCCTTATGATGAAGTTGAAATTGGTTTCAACGTAAATTACGTGCTTGATGTTTTAAACGCGATAAAAGATCCGGTTGTTAAATTTACGCTTGCTGATGCAAATAGTAGTGTTGTGATAGAAGGTGAAAATTCTGGCGAAGCAATTTATGTTGTAATGCCAATGCGCTTGTAAATGTCAGTTAAAGAATTACAAACGGTCAATTTTAGGAATTTAGTTTCAGAAAAGTTATTATTACATTCAGATTTAAATTTTTTGATTGGCGATAATGGTAGTGGTAAAAGTAGTTTATTAGAGTCTTTATTCTATTTAGGTCATGGTAAATCTTTTAGAACGACAAAAGTTGAAAGTTTAATACAGACAGGTTTTGATACTTTTATTATTAGTGCAAAGTCTGACGAAAATATTCAATTAGGTATACAACGTAATAGTATTGGCGAAAGCAAAATTAAAGTTAATGGTGTTAGTTCTACAAAACTTTCTGACCTAGCTAAAAACATTGCCATACAAATCGTTACACCTGAAAGTTTTAAGTTGTTTTTTGGTGGGCCAAAAGAGAGAAGAAAGTTTGTCGATTTAGGATTGTTTCACGTGGAACATTCTTTCTCTGCAGAATGGAAATTATTTCAAAGAATATATAAACAGCGAAATGCTTGTTTAAGAAATAAAAAAACTTTAGAGCAACTAGATTACTGGACAGAAGAATTTTGTCGACTATCTGAAACTATTGCATTATTTAGAAAAGAATATATAGAAAACTTAAAATCAGAATTAGTAAATTGGTTAACAATAATGTTACCTAATTGTAGTAATGATATTTCAATACAATATTTACAAGGATGGAACAGTAAAAAAGAGTTAGCAATAATTCTCAAAGAAAATAAATATAAAGAATTAGAAAAGGGTTATTCTTTATATGGAGCTCAAAAATTTGATATACGTTTTTTAATTGATAACTCTTCAATAGAACATAGATTATCAAGAGGGCAACAAAAGTTGTTTTTACTCGCATTAACTTTTGCACAAACAAAATTAATAGAACAAGTTAAGCGAATAAAGCCAATTTTACTAATTGATGATATAGGTGCTGAATTAGATCATAGTTCTAGAAAAGCTATGTTCAAAGCTAACCAGTTACTAAATTGTCAAACAATAATATCGGCAATAGATAGACTCGCACTGGAACCTTTAATTCCAGACGATAATAATTACAACATGTTTCACGTGGAACATGGAAAAATTAAAGCAATGATTGAGTAGGCAAATAGCTATGACAGTAGAAAATGAATATGGCTCGGACAGTATTAAAGTTTTAAAAGGACTAGATGCTGTACGAAAAAGACCTGGTATGTATATTGGTGATACAGATGATGGCAGTGGCCTTCATCACATGGTTTTTGAAGTACTAGATAACTCAATCGATGAAGCGTTAGCCGGTCATTGTAGTGATATAGTAGTAAAAATTCACTTAGATGGTTCTGTATCAGTTAAAGATGATGGTCGTGGTATTCCTACTGATATTCACCCTGAAGAAGGTGTATCTGCCGCAGAAGTAATCATGACAGTATTGCATGCTGGTGGTAAGTTTGGTGGTGAAGACTCAGGCTATAAAGTATCTGGTGGTCTTCATGGTGTAGGCATTTCAGTTGTTAATGCATTAAGTAGCAAATTAAAATTGAGCATTCGAAGAAATGGTCAACTATTTGAACAGTTTTATCATCAAGGTGAACCAGAAGCACCTCTAGCTGT
>JAQWHO010000219.1 GCA_029249355.1 Thalassotalea sp. | reverse complement strand
CCGTTGGAACACTAACGGCGTAACAGAAATTGTCGTTAAAAATGGTGAGCATGGGTGTACGTTATTAAATAATGGTATCACCTCTTTCATACCGTTAAACAAGGTATGCAAACCTGTTGATACAACCGCGGCCGGCGATTCTTTTAATGGTGCATATTTAGCCGCTAAACTAAAAGGCAAATCAATGGCCGATTGTGTAAAACTGGGTCAAATGTGTGCAAGTGTAGTGGTAATGCATAAAGGCGCAATTATTGAACACCATATTAGTTTAGAGGAGTCTGCTTAATGACTACGACCATTAACCTAGGCAAAATTATTTACTTGTGTTTATTCGCATACTTAATAAGTGGATGTAGTAAACAAGAAAGTCAGGTGACTTCGATAAGGTTGGCACATGGTTTAGATGTACAGCACCCAGTTCATAAATCTTTAGAATATATGAATGATGTGTTATCGCGTTTATCTAAAGGGAAAATGGAACTGGTAATTTATCCTTCAGGCCAATTAGGCTCTGAACGTGAAATTTTAGAATTATTGCAAATTGGTACGATGGGAATGACCAAAGTTTCTGCGAGTTCTTTAGAGGCTTTCGTGCCTGAAATGAAAGTATTTAGTTTGCCATATTTATTTAATGATCAAGCCCACTTTTGGGACACGTTAAATGGTTCTATTGGCAAGAAATTGCTTGATGCTGGCATTCCATATCGCGTCAAAGGTCTTGGATATTTTGATGCGGGAAGTCGCAGTTTTTATACCACGGGCCAAAAAGTGACTCAGCCAGATGACTTAAAAGGCTTAAAAATTCGAGTAATGAACAGTCAAACGGCTGTTGATATGGTCAATACTATTGGTGCAGCAGCAACTCCGGTTAGCTGGGGAGAACTCTATACTGCATTACAACAAGGCATTGTTGAAGGCGCTGAAAATAATCCACCAAGTTTTTACTATTCAAAACACTATGAAGTCAGTAAATATTATTTATTAGATGAACATACTTCTATACCTGATGTGATTGTCATTGGCACACATAGATGGAATAGCTTAAGTGAGCCTCAGCAAAAAATTCTCACACAAGCAATGGAAGAAGCTGTTATCTATCAAAAACAACTGTGGGCTGAATCTACTGCAATGTCGTTAGCGAAAGTTGAAGAAGCCGGCGTTGAAGTTATCAAAGCGGATAAGTCGATTTTTCAGCAATCGGTCAAGCCTATTTATGACGAATTAAAAGGCAGTGATTTAGAAGCGTTGATTCAACAAATTAAAGCGTTAGGAGAAACTCAATGAGAACCCTCGATAATGCAATCAATGTGATTGATAAAAGCTTGCGGGTAATTCTCGCCATTATGATGACTTTACTTGTTATAGATGTGACATGGCAGGTATTAACACGATTTATTTTGCCTCAGCCTAGCTCATTTACCGAAGAAGTTGCTCGCTTTTTATTAATTTGGATCAGCTTACTTGGCGGTGCTTATGCTTATCGACAGCACAGCCATTTAGGGTTTGATTTGTTTGTGAAAAACCTGTCAGCCAGTAAAGCATTATTTTTACGACGCCTTTGTTGTGTATTGGTGGCTATTTTTGCCATTTCGGTACTAATAGTTGGTGGTTGGAACTTGGTGTCATTAACGTGGATATTAGGCCAGCATTCACCTGTTTTAAATGTGCCTATGGCAGGCGTTTATTTAGTTTTACCTATCAGCGGTGTTTTGTTTTTACTTTATAGTTTTCACTTTTTTCTGACTGTTAGCCACTCACCTCAAGAGGAGTCGTTATAATGACTAGCGCTATTCTATTCGGCGTTTTTGCGCTATTACTCTTTATAAACTTACCTATTGCTCTCGCAATTATTTTTGCTACTTTAGTAACTATGTTGGCAACCATTGATACTCTGCCAGCCTTAACTACTATTGCACAACGGTTAGCAGCAGGTATTGACAGTTTTTCGTTACTCGCTATTCCATACTTTATTCTTTCAGGGTACTTAATGGGACAAGGTGGTATTGCGGCAAGGTTGATATCTTTCGCTAAAGTTTTGGTAGGGCGATTACCTGGCGGTCTTGCATTTGTTAACGTTATTTCATGTGCGTTATTCGGGTCTATTTCAGGATCAGCTGTTGCAGCAACTTCTGCTATTGGCGGGTTTATGATCCCTGCAATGGAAAAAGAAGGCTACGACCGACCTTTTAGCACCGCAGTAACGGTTACAGCAGCAACAACGGGCATGTTAATTCCTCCAAGTAATATTCTTATTATTTATTCGCTTGCCAGTGGTGGTGTTTCTATAGCCGCGTTATTTATTGCCGGTTATTTACCGGGTATTTTAGTGACATTATTATTGATCGCCGCAAGTGCGATTTATGTGAAACGCAATAATATTGCTCCGTTAAGCAGTGACTCAATCGAACCTTTTTGGTCTTCTCTCTTTGGCGCTATTCCAAGTCTATTTTTAATAGTCTTGATTATTGGTGGCATTATTGGTGGTGCATTTACACCAACTGAAGCGGGGGCTATAGCAGTGCTTTACTCGTTAGCCCTCTCTTTGGTTTTTTATAAAGAATTATCATATAAAGACCTTTATCCCATTTTACTGAAGTCTGTAAATACAACGGCGATTGTTATGCTATTAATTGGCGCATAATCTGCTATGTCGTGGTTAATGTCGTATGAATCTATTCCGCAAACGATTAGCCAAACGTTACTGACGTTGTCAGAAAACCCATTAATCATATTGCTCATTATCAATATCACATTGTTGTTAATTGGCACCTTTATGGATATGACACCCGCGGTACTTATTTTTACACCAATATTTTTACCTGTTGCGGAATCATTGGGTATATCACCGCTTCATTTTGGCATCATGATGATATTGAACCTGTCAATTGGATTATGTACACCACCTGTAGGTAGCGTTTTATTTGTCGGTTGTAGTATTGCGAAAGTAGGTATCAGTAAAATAATAAAACCAATATTGCCATTATATGCGGCAATGGTGATTGCACTGGTTTTGGTAACGCTTTTCCCTGCCATTAGTGAATTTTTACCGTCACTTTTTGGTTTGATTTAATCAGTCAATCGAAAACCTATTTCAAGTTTAGTTCAATAAGTTTTAGTTCAATTCAGTAT
>JAQWHO010000218.1 GCA_029249355.1 Thalassotalea sp. | reverse complement strand
ATCAACCTTTGAGTCTGACAAAAAACCTTGGTGGCAGTGGAGCGCTTTGCCTGCAATGTCATTTGCTTTCTCTTGCTTTGCAATAGCATTGGTACTTTTTAAAGTCGAACTTATTGTTAAGCCAGAAGGTGTCATGCTGAGCTTTGCTGATAGCTACTCTAAAAGCTATCAAAAGAGTCAGCAAGTGAATCAAGATGAAAGGTTAGCTCAATTGGTTGATCAAAAATTGCAGACCTTTGCGAGTGAGCAACAAGTAATATTAGCCAATTATGCGGCTGATATTAAAGTGAAGCAGCAAGAAAGTAATTTACAGTTAGCAAGCTATGTTATTGGCGCTTCTCGTCAAGAACGTAAAGAAGACATGACCGACTTTATTAAGTATATCAATGAACAACGTGCCGATGAGCAGTTTGAGCAAAACATGAAGTTTAAAGAACTGGAACAGGTGATCAAATATCGTACGACTCATTTAGATCGTAACTTGAGCCCTAACTTAAACCCTAAATTAGAAAGAAGTTCATACAACAACATACCCAATATTGGTTTGCAGCCTAGTTCTGCAGATTGGACAACAGAGGAATAATAATCATGAAAAAATTAACCCCGATAGTTTCAGGTGTATTAATGGCTTTTGCTGGCACGGCAAGTACAAATGAATTTGATACCATGCACAAACAATTAGACATTATGAGTAAGATTATTACCTCATCAGTCACGGTACAAAATGGCCGTAAAAGCTCGAAAATTAATGGAGTTGAAAGTACATATTTAAAAGGGCAAGGAGTTGTTTTTACCATCAATTCTAGCTCTCGTTCAAATCAATGGGGTAATTACAATTTTAATTTTGTTATGCCTGATGTTCCGCCAGTAGCCCCATTACCACCAACAGCAGAAGTTGCTCATTCAGTGATGGTTGAAATGTCAAATGATGAAGAGTTTCAAGAAAATATTCATGAACAGGTTTCAAATGCGATGGAGCTTGCAGCAGATAGTTATGAACGTGCTATGGACTCATTAAATCATGATCGAGAAATATCACGAGAATTAAGAGATGAGCAACGTGATTTATCTTATCAAGTAAGAGATTTGGAACGTGAAAAACGCGATTTGGAATACCAAATGCGTCGTGCTGATAAATCGTCTAAAGATGAGCTAACCGCTCAAATGAAAAAATTAGAAGCGATGAAAAAAGAAATTAAAAAGGAGCGAGTAAAACTCTCACAAAAATCGAGTGAACTTAGAAAGAATCAGCAAGAAAAGCAACTAGCTCAAGAGCAAGAAAGAGTGAGTTACTATCAAGAATTAACGGCTTCTTTAGTTGATACCTTTTGTTTATATGGCAACGGTTTAAGATCAGTACCAAAAAATGAAAACGTGAGTTTAATTATTAAATCGGCTGGCGAAAAAGAAGCGCGTCGTTATAAAGATAAAATTTATGTTTTTAGTAAGAAAGATATTAACGATTGTGCAGCCGATAAAATTAACGTCGCTAAATTACTTGAGAAAGGGCAAGGTTATCAGTTTTAAATTGTTTTTTATCTGATATGTAGTATTAAAAAACCATTTAAATGAAGAGACCCCAATTAGTTTGACAAAATAATTGGGGTCTTTTTATGTCCAAATTTAATCGAGAGTTTAAGTTACAGCAGCAGACCTTGCCGAAGAACAAAACTTATTAATCATTGATTACACTTTAGGTGTGTTAGCTCGCCAAAAGGTATTGGCTATCTACTTGACAAATTCATGGCATCAATAGTTTCCGGCACAATAAATTGCCTTATGATCTAACGTTTAAATTAAATGCTCTACAAACTATGCACAATGAATGTTGGTCTTTCAGTTAAAGAAATGCCTCAACAAGTCTCTAAATTAAGTTAACCGCTAAAAATTGTTAGTTATTAAGTGCGAACGAATGCAAGGCCTCTATTGGGGGCAGGTATGCTGCACACTTGATTGAAGTTAACTTGATAACGATAAAACCATTCGAGTGAGTTATGGTTACATCGTTATCAAGTTGCTAGAAGATAGTGGTGTAAAGTAGGGCGTGTTGATTATCCAAAAATTGCGCGCATTAATGAAATCGCTTGTTCGATGCTTTTTCCTTCTTTCACTTGATGAATTAAGGTTTCACGTTTTGATAATAAATACTCTGGTAGCTCTTCATTTTCTAAAGCGCGATCAACTAAAGCTTCTGCTGATTCTTTAGTCCTTTTTCTCGCAACAGGAGCAGAGCTTGAAGAGGCCTTTTTCAACGGTTTATCACGCAAACGAACATAGTTAGATCTTTCCGCACAGTCTTTTTCAGCCAGTAAAAATAGATCGAGTAATATGACGCGATTTTTCCATAGCAATAATTCGTCTTCGTGCGTATTTTCTGGTGCTGATTGATGCCACCAAGCGCAGGTTCTGATCGTGCCGATCATATCTTGCCAATAAGCTGCAAAATCATAATTGTTAAATTTAGCGATAGAAAAGCCTTGGCAAAAAATATCAATTTTGCCCGGAGTTAAAGCGATGAATTGATCAGGTCTTTTCATGGCTAATAATCGCGTTGCTGGTGCAAGCGGTGCTTTTTCACCTGAGGCTTTTTCTGAGATACATGATGAAAAAATAAGTTGGTAAGCACTTACAAATTTACTGTATTCCTCTGGTGTTACATCGCCATCAGTTGGAATATGGCTTAACGCGTGATCAAAGGCTTGTGGATTGTTAGCTAGTAACTGATGAAATAGTTTAGCGCCCTTAGTTGAAGCAAACCACTCTACATCAAAATCATAAATGCTTATATCGTGTTTATTACTGTGTTTTCCAACAAAAGCCAACCTGTCTTCTTCAATCATTTCGCTCAATGGTTGAGTGTTAATTTCGTCAATGTAATTCAGTAACCTTAATCGTTCATCTAAAGCATGCGCTTCATTTTGTTGCTGAATAAATTGGTAAAATATTGACCACGGCGCAATGCGTGTCATTTTAAGTTGTGCGCGGCTAATACTTGATTTAAGTGTTTCGTGTAGCTTTTTTAATGGTGTTAATTGCTCTGGTTCGAGTAAATCCATATTTAAACTATCACGCGATAATTTGAGTAATTCATGACACCAACCGAGAAAATCTTCAGGGTGTTCGGTTACTTTAATGGCCATTAAATTTAAACTTAATTCAGGCACATATTTTAAGACGTTTTGATAAATAAAGTTTTCACTTTCAGACAAGGGCATTTTTACAGGGGAGGATAACAACTTTCTCATCGAACTTATAAAGCTCCAGAATGGCACAAATAAAGGTCGCGCATGATACCCAAATTAGTCAGTTTTGCAATGATAAACCATCAGATTTTTCATGATAATTACATCTCGTTACCGTGATTTTCTTCACTAAGTATTACCACGATAACGATTAAGTATTTTAAGCAACTGATGACAATAGGATATTTTATGGTTTATATGGTTATAGGTTATTGAACGGTGACAATACCGGTCATTTTTGGGTGAGGGCTACACTCATAAGGAAACTCGTTACTGTCATTGAAAGTACGCTGTTAACTTTCATCATGAAAAAAGTAAGCCGGCTCTTCTTTATCAAGTTGTTTAAACCAAATATTATGATATTGACGTTTTTCGATGTTTTTCCAAATAACGGTATCACCTTTTTCAATGGTGATATGAGCAGGTATAAACGCTTTTTTATATATTTCTACACTAGCTTATCAATGAAGTTAATCGGTGATATTAAACTAGATCATACAAAGTTTGATCATCTTTAACGTGTTAATACACTGCCTTGCATGTTTTGATTATCGATAAGGACTGCTATTATGCGTTAACTTTAATACCAGTAAGCGAAAGATTGATGTCAGTTTTACCTTTAGAAAAAATTACTATAGAGCCCAAAAATCCAGCAACTTCATGCGTTATTTGGTTGCACGGCTTAGGGGATTCAGGAGAGGGCTTTGCGCCAGTTGTGCCAATGCTAGGATTACCTCATGATCATAGAATCCGTTTTGTATTTCCTCATGCTCCCGAGCAACCAGTGACCATTAATCAAGGTTATGTAATGCGCTCTTGGTATGACATTAAAACTATGGACTTGCACAGTCGCGCTGATATGGCAGGTGTACTTGACTCAGAACAATTAGTTCATCAATTAATTAAAGAACAAGTAGCTGCAGGCATTGCTGAAGAAAATATTGTATTAGCAGGCTTTAGCCAAGGTGGCGTTATCAGTTTGTTTAGTGGCTTGAGATACCCTAATAAACTAGCGGGTATTTTAGCGTTGTCGTGTTATTTACCAAGCGCTGATCAATTACCTGAAAATTTAAGCGCGGAAAATTCGACTACGGCTATTTTACAACATCATGGAGAGCAAGATGATGTAGTGCCGTTAAATGCCGGAAAAATAGCCCATGAATTACTTAAACAAGCGGGTTATTCAGTGGCATGGAAAAGTTACAACATGCCACACAGTGTATTACCTGAGCAGCTAACGGATATAGGTAACTGGTTGAAAATTCGCTTATTTAATGACTGAACGAATAACTGAACGAATAACTGAAAGACATCATTCAAAATCAATTGGGCTTAGATACGAGCTTAAATATGAGCTGAAATATGTATGAAAAATGCGCTTAAGAATTTAAGCGCATTTTTTATGACTAAAATAAGCTTTTTTATAAATGCTCTTTAATATTTTCCAACAATAACGGATAACTGACATTGCCAAATAAAACCTGTCGACCATTATCAATAATGTAAGTCGGACTGTCTTTAAAGATTGTTGCTTTGGGTATTGGTAATCTGTCATTAACGCCGCGATTGCTTCACCGTTGTTGAAGTAACTTTGAAGGTTGTCTGCATCTAAGCCTTGAATAGCTAACAGCTCAATTAACGTCTCTATACTTCTTTATTGAAATGATTCAATAAAGAAAAATTTAGCGGTATATAAGCGTATTAAACCTGAACATCATCTCCAAAGATAGTGAGATTTGCACCCTACTTATATAGGTTGAATTTTTGATATTAAGTTCAAGGTATGATTAAAGTATTAGAGGCTAACGAGGCAATGTAATGATAAAGCATGCACCAGATAAATTCGTTGAATTTTGAGCGACTATTTTACCTTTATGCCAATGTATAACTTTTTGGCAAATCGCTAAACCTAAGCCGAAATGTCCTTGTTCTCGCGAGCGCTCAATATCAAGCTTTACAAAAGGATCGAATATAATATCTAGCTTATTTTTTTCCAGACCATCGCCATCATCTTCTACCGTAATTTTGAGCGACTTTGCTGAAACAGCGATAGATAAAATGACAGATGTTTTAGCGTACTGAACAGCATTACTGATCAAGTTTTGTAATGCTTGATGAATCCAATGAGCATCGAGTGAGTAATTGATTGATTGTTCTAATAATTGACAAGTGAGCGCCACATTATATTGCTCTGCTAAAGGCTGGAAATCGTGGCAAATATCCGTGATAAAATGGTTGATATCGACTGTTTCAAGCCTTAAATTAATTCCTTGTCTTTCCATGCCTGCGTACGATAAAAATGCGCTGGTCATCGCTTCCATATTAGTTAATTCAGCTTCCATTCTATTAAGGTATTCATCTTTCTTTTCAATGTTTTTCGTATCTAAAGCGGCTTCAACACCAAACCTTAAACATGACATTGGCGTGCGAATGTCATGCGACAGACTTCGTGCTAATAATTTATTATCAGCCATCAACTTTTCAATTTGGCTCGCCATTTGGTTAAAGCTTTTCTCAAGAGGGTTGATATAAGAAAACCGATTAATAGGAACACGAACCCCTAAATCACCTTTACCGATTTTTGCAGCTGCAGTGGTTAAAATAAACAAACGGCGCGCTAATGGAAATAACCATAAAATTAACATTGCGCACACGCCAATATATAAAACCGCGGTGAGCATTATATTAAGCTGTTGATTTTCTTCTGGCATGCTAGGGAGTTGCAGTTTGATTAATTGCTGTGGATGTTGCGGTATTTTTCGCAAGATATAAGCTTGTTCATCGGTTGCGAGTAATAAACCGCCATGCTGTGAAAGTTGATTAAGTAGCGTAGCAGGCAAAGCAACATTATTAACGTCGTCTAAAGTAATACTCACTTGGTAATGCTCTGCAAGCTTTTCTGCCGCCTTTATAAGCTCCGTTTCAGGGAGTGTACTAAGTTGCTGGCTAAATCCTTCAATGAGTTGTTGATAAATAAACATATCAGGATTTTCGTGGGTATTATCTTGATCCGCTACAAGCTTATCCAAGCCCCAGCCAATAAAAAACAAAGAGCCCAGCACAGCGATAATAATACTTAAAAATAACCGAGTCATGCGTTAATCATTCCACGCATCAGCTACAAATAAATAACCTTTTCCCCACACGGTTTTAAACTTTTTCGGGCTTTGCGGATCATCATTAAAAATTTTTCGCAAAGTAGAAAGCATCACATCAAAGCGGCGATCTTGACCGTCATATTCTCTATTTTCAATGCTTTGAATACGGTGTCTCGATCAACAACTTCGCCAGCATGATTGGCAAGAAACCACAGAAATGCGAATAAGCTAGTTGATAATTCTATTTCCACGCCACGATAAGTAACACGATTTGCTTCACTATTGATGTTGAGCTGCCCTAAGGTAATTTCATGAGTTTTTTGCGGCGCTATTATTTTATTTTTTAATGCGCTATTAATACGAGCCAACAGTGCACGAGGTCTAACCGGTTTAATTACATAATCATTAGCTCCTGCTTCTAACCCGATAACTTCGTCAAATTCATCAGAGCGAGCTGTCAGCATAATAATAGGAATGTGGGAGTCTTGTCTTAACAAGCGACACACCTCAATACCATTAAGTCCGGGTAACATGACATCTAGTAGAACTAAGTCAGGCGCAAATACGGCTACTTTTTCTTGTACTAAATCTCCACGAGCGACATGTTCTACTAAAAAATGTTGTTCTTGTAGGTATTCAATAACCCAATCCGCTAATGTCAGGTCATCTTCAACTAAAAGAATTTTATGTGTTGCAGTCATGAATAATCCTCATTTCATTTATCTTTTTCATGTCTCGCTAAAATAAACGCCATCGTCTTTTTCTAGGGGTTGCTTTATGCACCCAACTAACATCAATCGCGGTTTCTGCTAGCACACGATTTTTCTCAATCGCCACTAGTTGATATTCAAGCTTTACACTTGATTCAAATTCAAACTGTACTTGATTGCCATCGCTATTTTCCCAACATTGAATTACTTTATTGGACACTTTCTGATAAATACAAAAGTTGTCTTGTTGTGGCACTTGCCATTGTAGCGTAACTCTCGCATAGCATTTTCGCCCTTGATGCAGTGCTACACAATTTGCCGGTTTAGCAGTAAAAGTGATTTCACTTGCTGATGTTGATTGCACCGTTTGACTTGTTTGATTCATTTGGCTGCTTTCTTGAGCACACACCTCTGATATACCGAATAAGCAAAATAATGAGCTGATCAATTTAAATCTTAACCACGCAGTTCCATTGCCCAGTTTAAAATACATAAAGTACCCCCAGCATTATTTGGGTAGCATTTTCAGTATCTACAATGGGGCTATCACTTAGATCACCTAAATAATAACTTTGGCTTAAACCAGCATTAAACGTCCATGATTTTGAAATTGGGTGTTGGGCAAATACTTCAAATTGAGTACGAACGGCATGATGGGCGACAAACTCTTCTCTTAGTGCTGAAACTTCGCTGCTATCGATACCGACATAATAATCCATGACATCATCAGAGTAATAAGTCAGCCCTACATTAAGATAAATATCCCAATTACGATAAGGAACAATATGGCTATAAAAGGCGTCCATCACCCAGCCATCAGCAGCACTAAGAGGGGCTAATGCCGCAATATCAAAAGAAAAAATACTATTATCAAAATAACGAGAGTAACGAATCCCAATACCGTCAGCTCTGCCTCTTGACTTTAATCCTTCTAAAATCGGAATATTTTCATCAGCGATTTCTATCACATCTTCGGGGTTAAAGCCGCCAATGTATGATTTGTTGATAATGTCTAATTCCCAGTCATCTTCAACAATTAATTGGTACCCTAATTCAGCGCCCAAATTATGTGTATCAGCACGTCGATGGTCTGATTGAATAAAAAAACCTTTGTAATAAAAATCGAATAATATTGATATGTTGAGATAATTACCGAGATTATCTTGCTCTATGCCTTCTATTATTGAGGTAGTGTGCTGTAATGAAATCCCTGCTTGAGCTTGCCAACTAAACGTTTTATTGAAAACAGTACTTTCTTTAAGCGGTTTCTTGTCGTTGGCATAACTACTCATGCTGAGTAATAGCATCAGAAGCAATGTGAGCCTTTTATTCATTTTGTTATTATTTCCCAATTGCGCATTTGCTGCGGCGTTATTTTACGTCGAGTGTTCTATTACTTCTTGGTTAATTAACGCTTAATTTGTTACTACATATTAACAAATGTAAATGCGCATTGGCAGCTAGTCACGGCTGTGATTTGTTTAAAAATTGTAAGATTTAATGCATTTATGGTTATAAATTGGAGTTGTATGATGTGTAAGAACAACGAACTGAGTTAGGAAAATAATGATTCAAAAATAGCTTATCTGGTATTAATTATCTGAAATGAGTTTGACTTGTTGTAACAATGTCTGCACTAAAGGGCATGAGTTTTGATAAGCTAAAACAATTTCACGGGTGAGTTGTAATTCATTGATTGCTTTAAAATTTAAATCGGTATTTTCTATAATTTCTGGGTGTGCAGGCACAAGGGCACAGCCTAATCCTGCTCGGACAAGCCCTAACGCATAATCAATGGTTTGAATTTTAGCGCGAATATCTAATTGGATCCCTGACAGCGTTAATGTGTCATTAAGCATTTGCCAAGCATTACAAGGCGATCTTTGTATAAAGGCTAAACGATCTAAATCCGCTAATTGAATATCGTCTTTTAATGAAAGAGGATGATTCATTGGTAACACTAGCAAGTAATCTTCTTGCCAAATTGAATAATATTCTTCTTCATCTTTAAGCTCTTCTTTGATGATAATTCTTGCATCTGAATTTTCATGTTGTGGAACTAAAGTTAACTCCATTGATGGTTCTGCTGAAGTAAAGTCATTCAATAACGTGCTCATGCGTTTTACCCCTAAACCTTTGGTAACACCTAAGCGAAAGCTGTGTTTTACTTCATCAGACGAAAACGTTTGTTTAATGGCATCGGCTTGTCCGAGTAGCTGTTTTGCTAATGGGTAAAGCTTCTCACCGTTTTCTGTTGGCGTTACACCTCGTGCATGACGGCTAAAAAGGGGCTGTTTTAATTCTTGTTCAAGTTGAGCTACGGCTGCTGAAATAGACGGCTGGGCAATAAAGCATTGTTTAGCTGCTGAGCTAAAGCTTTGTTGCTCGTAAACGGCGATGAAATATTTAAGGTGTTTTAAATCCATAGCGAGATTATTAAGGAAAGTGAGTGAAATAGCTATAGTTAAAATCTATATAAGGTAAAGGAAAACTATATTTTAACTTTAGCTTTGTTTTGCTTAATCTTTGCTCATTAATAAGTGTTCATAAAAAATGTTCTCGAATTTACAAAGGAAACCTAATGTCAACTTCAAAACCTAGTTTCAACTGGCAAGATCCATTATTAATTGATTCATTATTATCTGAAGAAGAGCGAATGATCCGCGATAGCGCTCATCAATATTGCCAAGAAAAATTGATGCCGCGAGTGTTATTGGCTAATCGCAATGAAACATTTGATCCTGAAATAATGAAGGAACTAGGTGCTTTAGGTTTGCTTGGTTGCACCATCGAAGAAAAATACGGTTGCGCAGGCGTGAATTATGTAACTTATGGCTTAATTGCACGAGAAGTTGAACGTGTGGATAGTGGTTATCGAAGTGCGATGAGTGTTCAGTCGTCATTAGTGATGCATCCCATTCATACCTATGGCACTGAAGAACAAAAAATGAAATATCTCCCTAAATTAGCAACTGGTGAAATGATTGGTTGTTTTGGTTTAACTGAACCTAATTCGGGATCAGATCCAGCTAGTTTATTAACTAAAGCCACCAAAGTGGACGGCGGATATCGTTTATCGGGTAATAAAATGTGGATCACGAATTCACCGATTGCAGATGTATTTATTATCTGGGCAAAACTCGATGGCGTGATTAAAGGCTTTATTTTAGAAAAAGGCATGGAAGGGTTGTCAGCGCCTAAAATTGAAGGAAAGTTTTCATTGCGTGCTTCTATTACTGGTGAAGTGGTGATGGATAATGTTTTTGTTCCTGAGGATAATTTATTACCACATGTTAAAGGTTTGTCTGGGCCTTTTGGTTGTTTGAATAAAGCACGTTACGGCATTGGCTGGGGCGCATTAGGCGCAGCAGAATTTTGTTGGCACGCCGCAAGACAATACACTTTAGATCGCGAACAATTTGGCAAGCCCTTAGCAGCAACACAGCTGATCCAGAAAAAACTCGCCGATATGCAAACTGAAATCACTACGGGGCTTTTTGCTTGTTTACAAGTAGGCAGATTAATGGACGCGGGCACACTAGCAACAGAAGCGATTTCATTGATCAAACGTAATTCTTGTGGCAAAGCTTTAGAAATTGCGCGAACTGCTAGAGACATGCACGGCGGTAATGGTATTGCTGACGAATTTCATGTTATTCGCCATATGATGAATTTAGAGGCGGTAAATACTTACGAAGGTACACATGATGTGCATGCGCTGATACTAGGTAGA
Source organism: Thalassotalea sp. (assembly GCA_029249355.1). Lineage (GTDB taxonomy): Bacteria > Pseudomonadota > Gammaproteobacteria > Enterobacterales > Alteromonadaceae > Thalassotalea_H. The sequence goes on along the minus strand of JAQWHO010000218.1, from coordinate 1,761 downwards.
GCACAAACTGGCATTCAGGCATTTTTTTAAAGACTTAATTTTAATAAGCGTTAATTAATGCCAAGCAACGACTGACAAAAATAACAATTAAGTCGTTGCTTATCGTTTGTGTTTATTCAGCAGGAGAAAGTTTTAGATGTCGGATCGAAATCAGTGTGTAAAAGAAAATTTTATTCACTATGTTAACCAATTGAATTTGCCCCAATTAAGTTGTCAGTTAACACCACAGAACGTTGGCTTAACGGATAGCGAGTTGGTGGACTTATTTGAAACACAAGTGACAAGTCGTCATTTGGACTTACATTCTCGTGTGATGCAAAAACAAGGGCAGAGTTTTTATACCATAGGTAGTTCTGGGCATGAAGGGAATGCAGCTATTGCGAAAGCTTTTCGTGCAACTGATATGGCATTTTTACATTATCGTAGTGGCGCTTTTGCTTTGCAGCGTGGTAAACAAGTTGATGGTCAAACGGCTATTTACGATATGTTACTTTCCTTCGCAGCGGCGAAAGATGACCCCATTTCTGGTGGACGACACAAAGTGCTGGGCAGTAAAGCTTTAGCGATTCCGCCTCAAACGAGTACGATTGCTTCACATCTCCCTAAAGCGATGGGAGCAGCATTTGCTATTGGTTTAGCTAAGCGTTTAGGTCATCAAGGTGAAATGCCAAATGACAGTGTGATTATCTGTAGCTTTGGCGATGCTTCCTCAAATCATTCAACGGCTCAAGGTGCGATAAATAGTGCCGCGTGGGCGGCCTTTCAGTCTTTGCCTATGCCGATAGTGTTTGTTTGTGAAGATAATGGTATTGGTATTTCAACATCCACTCCAAAAGGGTGGGTAGAAGCAAATTATAAAGATCGAGCAGGGCTGAATTATTTATCTTGTGATGGTTTAAATTTACTCGATACCTATCGTGTTAGTCAGCAAGCGGCAAAAATTGCACGTGAAAAACAACAACCGGTATTTTTACATGTGAAATTAATCAGGTTACTAGGACATGCAGGTTCAGATGCGGAATTTGTTTATCGTAAACAAGCGGTCATTGAGGCCAACGAAGAAAATGATCCGCTGTTACATACCGCGAAAATATTACTCGATAACCATATTTTACGTGCCGATGAAATCATCGAACTATACAATAATGTCGCCAAACGTGTTGAATATGTTGCACAGCACGTAGTGCAAAAACCGCGATTAAATACTGCCACTGAAGTGATGGAAAGTATTATTCCTCATACAATAAAAAGTAATACAGTGAATGTGAGTGAAGAAAAACGACAAGCACTTTTTCAGCACGAAAAACATAACCTGACTAAGCCGCAACATTTAGCCAAGTTAATTAATTGGACCTTGCTTGATTTAATGGCGCAGCATGAAAACGTTGTGCTTTTAGGGGAAGATATTGCTCAAAAGGGTGGTGTTTACAATGTCACCACTAAGCTGGTTGAGCGCTTTGGTAAAAATAGAGTGATGAATACCTTGCTCGATGAACAGTCAATTTTGGGCGGTGCCATTGGCCTTGCTCATAATGGTTTTGTGCCTATTCCAGAGATTCAATTTTTAGCTTATGTGCACAATGCTGAAGATCAAATTCGTGGTGAAGCTGCAACTTTGTCTTTCTTCTCGAAAGGACAATATACCAACCCCATGGTGATCCGTATTGCGGGACTTGCTTATCAAAAAGGTTTTGGTGGTCATTTTCATAATGATAACTCCTTAGCAATTTTTAGAGATATACCAGGAGTGATTGTAGCCTG